>CANNRV010000125.1 GCA_947508145.1 Comamonadaceae bacterium | reverse complement strand
CAAACGCTCATCGGTAAAACCAAGCTCACGTTCGTACCATTGGTCAACGCTCAGTGCTGGCACGCCCATGGCCTTCCAGTCTTCCAGACCCAGCGGGTTGACCATCACCAGTTGTGTCACTTCTTTTGGGTATATCAATGCATAACGCGTGGCCAACATGCCGCCCATGGAATGGCCGATCACCGTGACCTTGTCTATCTTCAATGACTTGAGCAGTGCATGTGTGTTGTCTGCCAGGCCTGCAAAACTGTAGCTGTAGTTATCCGGCTTGGCGGATTTGCAAAAGCCGATCTGGTCAGGCACAACGACTCTGAACCCGGCTTGTTGCAACATCTGCGCGGTCTCATGCCAAGTGGCGGCGCAAAAGTTTTTGCCGTGCAGCAACACCACGGCGTGTCCATTGGCTTGCGTTGGCTGGTAATCCAAGTAGGCCATGTGCATGGACTGGCCTTGCGCCGTGAACGTGAAGCTGGCCACGGGTGCAGGGTAGTCAAAACCTTGCAGTTCAGCGCCGTACACAGGGGCGTCCGCATGTGCCGACAAAGCGGCGGTCATGCACAGCGAGGCGAATAGTTTTTTCATGGTGTGTGTCATGACTTGAGCATGCCTTTGGTTTCAATGAACTTGACCACAGCGTCCAGGCCGCTCAAGGTTTTGAGGTTGGTCATGACAAAGGGTTTGAGGCCTTGCGGGCCGCTTCGCATGCGCTCGGTGTCCGACTTCATCACGTCCAGATTGGCACCGACGTGTGGTGCCAAATCGGTTTTGTTGATGATGAACAAATCGCTTTTGGTGATGCCGGGTCCGCCTTTGCGCGGGATTTTTTCACCGGCTGCGACATCGATGACGTAAATGGTGAGGTCGCTCAACTCCGGGCTGAAGGTGGCGGCCAGGTTGTCACCGCCGCTTTCAATGAACACCACATCTGCGTTTGGAAATTTCTCCAGCATGCGGTCTATGGCCTCCAAATTGATGGACGCGTCTTCGCGGATGGCAGTGTGGGGGCAACCACCGGTTTCCACGCCCATGATGCGCTCGGCAGGCAAGGCACCGCTGACGGTCAACAAGCGCTGGTCTTCCTTGGTGTAGATGTCGTTGGTGATGGCGATCAAGTCGTGGTTGTCGCGCATGGCCTTGCACAGCATTTCCAGCAAAGTGGTTTTGCCCGAGCCCACCGGGCCGCCTATGCCGACACGCAAGGGCGGGAGTTTTTTACTGCGATGGGGAATGTGGTGAAGAGGTGTGCTCATGATCTGAAGAGGCGTGAGTATTGTGTTTCGTGTCGCGCTGACAGAATGGCCAAACGCGGGTTAAAAGATTGCTGTTGATTGTCAGGCACAGACAAGGCATGCGCGACAGCCAGGGGTATTTCTGTGCTTAAAGCCGCCAATATGCGTTGACCGCTGAGTTGACCTAATGGCACGGACTTGATGGCAGCTTGCACCATGTTTTCTGCCCAAGCAAATGCACACACCAGCAGACCTTGTTCTGTCTCAACACTTTGGGTGTGCAATGCCAGCGCAAACACCAGCGGCCAGGTGGGCGGCAGTTGTTCGCACCATTGCATCGCGGCTTCGTCGGTGTTTTGGTGATTGCGCAACCAAATGAGCAGCGAGCGACCCATTTGTTCGGTTTGCAAACGCATTTCAAACGTTTCGCGTGTTTGCAGCACCCAGTCATTGAGTTGTTGCAACCCGGCTTGGTCCTGTGTGCGCCATGCTGTCATGGCTTGGGCCACCACCGGCAATTCGCTGCGCGCCTGAACCAAATGCAATTGGTCAATCAGCCAAGCCTGTGCAGAGGTTTCATCGCTCACCAAGCCGTGTTCAACCGCGGCCTCCATGCCTTCTGAGTACGAAAAACCGCCGACTGGCAAAGCGGGCGAGGCGAGTTGCATCAACCACAGCAAGCGAGTTGCAGTAGCCATGTCAGTGGTCATGCGCGTGTGAATGCCCGTGGTGTGCGTGGCCTGCATGCGAGCTGTGTTCGCCGTAAGCCCCGTTTTCAGGCTCAAAACTTTCATCCACGGCAACAACGGTCATGTGCATGTCGCGCAGCATGTCGGCCAGCACATGGTCGGGCTCGATTTTCAAATGGTCTGCTTGCAATTCAATCGGCACATGCCGGTTGCCCAAATGGTAGGCAGCGCGGGTTAAATCGAACACACTGCCGTGCTCAGTGCAATAGGTGATGCGCAACACCGCTTGCGGTGCGGCCAGTACCTTGAGCAATGAACCGTCTTCGCCCACCAGCACATCGCCGCCGCGCACCACCTGACCGCGTTGCAAAAACACGCCCACACTGTGGCCGTTGGAGTCGGTGGTTTCGAAGCGGCTTTTTTGCCGCACATCCCAATCCAGGGTGACGGTGGCTGCGCGTTTGAGCAAGGCGTTGGCCAGGCCTTGGCCTTGTCGAATGAGTTTGGAGTAATGCATCATGAGTTAAGAATATCCTGCTTGTCTTTGGTGTCTGATGGCCAAAACCACGGCCACATCGGCTTGTGGGTCATATTCATAAAGTGCCACATACCCTGTGCGGCCACGGGAAATGACCAATTCGCGAAATGGCGGATGAACTGCACTGCCTATAAGAGGATGATCTTGCAAAATATTCAATGCGTCCATGATGAGATCCACGGTTTGCACCGCATGTTCGGGCATGTCAGACAACAAAAAATCGACCAGCGCCTCTAAATCATCTGCCGCCTCTTGCGAGATCAGCCATGTCGTCATACCGCCTCAGGTTTGAGCAGATGTAAATGAACGGCTGACGGCTTGGACACTGCTTTTCCTCTGACCTTGGCTTTGAGGTGTTGGCTCAAAGTAGCGCCGTCTAAAGCTTGTCCTGTTTGTATCAGTTTTTGTCTGGCTTTCTGTGCCTGCTGGATAAAACTGTGTTGTTGCTCTGATTGAGATACCACCGCCTCAATCGCAGACACCATCAATGCGTGTGTGGTCACACCATGGGCTTTGGCTTGGCGTTGCAACTTGGCTTTGGTGATGTCCGCCAATTTGACCGATACAGTGGCCATGAAAAACCTCGTGGTTTAAATGTTGTGAAGAAATACTACCATGGTAATACCAGTTCTGATCAGAATAGAAAATAGCGCTGCGCCATGGGCAGCACGCTGGCCGGTTCGCAGGTGAGCAGCAAGCCGTCAGCCCGCACCGCATAGGTTTGTGCATCGACCTCCATGCGCGGTGCATAGTCGTTGTGCAGCATATGGCGCTTGCCTATGCCGCGAATGTTTTTCACCGCGCTCAATGTTTTGTGCAAACCAAAACGCTCGCCAATGCCGGCAGCCATGCCTGCTTGCGACACAAAGCTGAGTGAACCGCGATGCAAAGCACCGCCAAAGGCACCGAACATGGGCCGGTAGTGCACCGGTTGCGGCGTGGGAATGGACGCGTTCGGGTCGCCCATGGCGGCCATGGCGATGAAGCCGCCTTTCATGATGATGAAAGGTTTCACACCGAAGAACGCCGGTTTCCACAACACCAGGTCTGCCCATTTGCCCACCTCGATACTGCCCACCTCGTGGCTGATGCCGTGTGCAATCGCCGGGTTGATGGCGAGTTTGGAGACATAGCGTTTGATACGTGCGTTGTCGTGGCGGTCAGTGTCGCCGGGCAGTTGTCCGCGTTGTTGTTTCATCTTGTGTGCGGTTTGCCAGCAACGCATGATGACTTCGCCCACGCGTCCCATGGCTTGGCTGTCCGAGCTGAACATGCTGATCGCGCCCAGGTCGTGCAGTATGTCTTCAGCAGCAATGGTTTCGCGCCGGATACGGCTTTCGGCAAATGCCAAATCTTCAGCGATGGAGGGATCTAAGTGGTGACACACCATCAGCATGTCCACGTGTTCATCCAAAGTGTTGATGGTGTAGGGGCGTGTCGGGTTGGTGGAAGAGGGCAGCACATTGGCTTCGCCCACCACTTTCAAAATATCCGGTGCGTGGCCGCCGCCTGCGCCTTCGGTGTGAAACGTGTGGATGGTGCGGCCTTTGAACGCGGCCACCGTGTCTTCGACAAAACCGGATTCATTCAGCGTATCGGTGTGTATCGCCACTTGCGTGTCGGTGTCTTCGGCCACATTCAAACAGTTGTCGATGGCCGCAGGCGTGGTGCCCCAGTCTTCATGCAACTTCAAACCGATGGCACCGGCGTTGATTTGCTCGTGCAATGCATTCGGTAATGATGCATTGCCTTTGCCCAGAAACCCCAGGTTCATAGGAAACGCATCAGCGGCTTGCAGCATGCGCTCCAAGTTCCAAGGGCCAGGCGTGCAGGTGGTGGCGAAGGTGCCGGTGGCTGGCCCTGTGCCGCCACCCAGCATGGTGGTCACACCACTGGCCAAGGCTTCTTCAATTTGTTGAGGCGCAATGAAATGGATGTGGGTGTCAATCGCGCCTGCGGTGACGATCATGCCTTCGCAGGAAATGATTTCAGTGCCCGGCCCGATGATGATGTCTACACCGGGTTGTGTGTCTGGGTTGCCCGCTTTGCCAATGGCGGCGATGCGTGAGTTTTTGATGCCTATATCGGCTTTGACGATACCCCAGTGGTCGATGATCAGCGCGTTGGTCAGCACCGCGTCCATGGCACCACCGGCTTGTGCGCCTGTGCCCAAAGGCCCATTGCGTGTGCGCTGCGATTGGGCCATACCGTCGCGTATGGTTTTGCCGCCGCCGAACTTCACTTCTTCGCCATAGCCGCCAGCGCGCAAGGTGTAGTCTTGTTCCACTTCAATGATCAAGTCTGTGTCTGCCAGACGCACACGGTCGCCGACTGTGGGGCCATACATTTCCGCGTAAGCGCGTTTTTCAATCTGTGCCATCACTTGGCCCCTTTCAATGCGCCTTGCACGTCGCCGCGAAATCCGTAAATCTGTCTTTCACCGGCGTAATCTACCAATTCAACCGTGCGTTCTTGTCCGGGCTCAAAACGCACTGCGGTGCCAGAGGCGATGTTCAATCGCATGCCAGTTGCGGCCAAGCGGTCAAAATGCAAACCATGGTTGGTTTCGGCAAAGTGGTAATGCGAGCCGACTTGTATAGGCCGGTCACCCGCGTTTTTCACCAACAGTGTGCAAGTGCGTCGTCCGACATTCAGCGCATGTTGACCAGCATCTATGAACATCTCACCCGGGATCATGCGGCTCATTTGCGTGTTTCCCACCAGATACCTGCCAGCACCACGGCCAGCACCAACATACCGATCAAATCAGACGCATGTGAATGCGGCGAGGCATCTCCGTGACCGGGATGGGCCATGACTTGAGTACCTAAGCATGCACACATCAATAAAAATGTTTTCAACATGGTGTTGTCCTTGGCTTGGTTTAAATGATGGGTTGATGGACTGTGACCAATTTGGTCCCATCCGGAAAAGTGGCTTCTACTTGTATGTCTGGAATCATCTCGGCAATGCCGTCCATCACATCAGCACGCGTCAGTATGTTGCGGCCTTCGCTCATCAACTGCGCGACCGTCTTGCCGTCGCGAGCACCTTCCATCACAGCGGCGCTGATGAAAGCCACGGCTTCCGGGTAATTGAGTTTCAAGCCTCTGGCCTTGCGCCGCTCGGCCAGCAGAGCCGCAGTGAATATCAGCAATTTGTCTTTTTCGCGGGGCGTGAGTTCCATGGTGTGGGCTGCATTCGTTGTTCAATGGTTAACTTGGATTGTGATGCAAATGCCATGCCTTGTGTGTCACCTAGCGTGCACCAGTTTGGCAAAGCTGCGCCGCATGCTTTTGGTGCGGCTTGCGGTGCATCTTGTATTGACTTGGTGCGGTCGCACCCTAAATCAATGCGTTATTGGCTGGCAATCAATCAACTGTCTTGATTTAGTTGGTTGGCACAAGGCTTGCAAAGGTAGTTGGCGCAGCCCACAAGGCGCGTTTCTTCTAACCCTTGATTGATTTGGAGTTCATCGCATGTTTAACCGTCGCTTTCATTT
>CANNRV010000124.1 GCA_947508145.1 Comamonadaceae bacterium | reverse complement strand
TCAGAAATGGGTCAAGGTGTTTACACCTCCATGCCTATGCTGATCGCTGAAGAGCTGAACGTTGACGTGAACAAAGTTGTCATCTCCGCTGCCCCTCCCGGAGCTGTGTATGTGAACGCATTGCTCGGCGCCATGATCACCGGTGGTTCTACCTCTGTTCGTGACGGCTGGGAAAAATTGCGTATCGCTGGCGCACAAGTGCGTGAAATGCTGGTCGGTGCCGCTGCTGCTGAATGGGGTGTTCCCGCCAGCGCAGTCAAAGCTGACAACGGCATGTTGACAGGCCCCGGCGGCAAAAAAGCCACTTACGGTCAAATGGCTGAAGCTGCTTCCAAGCAGCCCGTGCCTGAAAAACCCGCCATCAAAGCACCAAAAGATTTCCGCGTTGTTGGTAAGCGCGTTGTCCGTACAGACGCACCTGCCAAAGTCAACGGCACAGCTGAATTCGGTATCGACGTGCGTTTGCCCGGCATGGTTTACGCCAGCTTGGAACAATCCCCTGTGATCGGTGGCAAAGTCGTTCGCGTTGACAGCTCAGCTGCCAAAGCCATGCCTGGCGTGGTTGATGTGGTTGAAATCCCTGATGGCGTGGCTGTTGTGGCCAACTCCTACTGGGCCGCAGTCAAAGCACGTCGCGCTTTGAAAATCGACTGGGACTTCGGCGCTGGTGCCAACCTGTCTTCTGACAGCATGATCGAAAGCCACAAACAGGCTTCTTCCACTGGCAAAGTGTTGCCCATTCAGCCCGCTAAAGGCGATGCAATGGCAGCCATCAGCGGTTCAGCCAAGAAAATGTCGGCCACTTACATCACACCTTTGCAGTCACACTCACCCATGGAGCCAATGAACTTCACGGCCCATGTGACAGGCGGCAAAGCACTGTTGGTTGGTCCTACACAGTTCCAACAAGGCGTGCAAGGTAGCGTTGCTGGCGCTTTGGGCATCAAGCCTGAAGACGTGCAAGTGCAAACCACATTCCTGGGCGGTGGCTTCGGTCGTCGTATCGAACTGGACTTCCCAGTGCAAGCTGCTTTGATCTCCAAAGCTGTCAAACTGCCCGTGAAACTGGTGTGGTCACGTGAAGATGACATGACCCATGACTTCTACCGTCCTATCGGTTTCAACCAGATCAATGCTGGTTTGGATGCCAACGGTATGCCTGTCGGTCTGCACTTCAAACTGACTTCACAGTCCATCACACAACGCGCCTTCGGTCTGCCGAAAGACACCATGGATCCGTTCATGGTTGAAGCAGCGGTTGCTCCTTACAACATCGCCAATACACAACACGACCTGGTCATCCATGATGCCGGTTTGCGTGTCGGTTACTGGCGTGGTGTGAGCCACAACATGAACGTTTTCGCTAACGAAAGCTTCGTGGACGAAATGGCTCTGGCTGCTGGTAAAGACCCTGTCGAATACCGCTTCGCCATGTTGGAAGGCAAACCCCGTTTCCAAAACGTTTTGAAATTGGCCACTGAAAAAGCCGGTTACAAAAAAGGCGCTGCCAAAGGCAACGCGATGGGCGTGTCCATCATGGAAGGCTATGACTCCTACGTTGCCGTTGTTGCCGAAATCAACATTGGCGCTGACGGTGAAGTCAAAGTGGTGAAAACCACTGTGGCAGCTGACATCGGTATGGTTGTGAACCCTGAAATTGTTGAACAACAAATTCAGTCCAGCGTGATCATGGGCATGGGTACCACACTCAAGCACTCCATCACATTGGTTAACGGCCGTGTTCAACAAACCAACTTCAATACCTACCCAATGGTTCGTACCAACGAAGCGCCTTTGGTTGATATCGTGTTGGTCAAGAGCAGCGAAAAGCCTGGTGGTATCGGCGAGCCTGTCACTGCGGCGATCGTGCCTGCTTTGGCAAACGCTGTTGCCAAACTCACTGGCAAACGTGTTCGCACATTGCCTATCACTGGCAAAGCTATTCAGCAAGCCTGATCGGAACTTATGGTTGCCAAGCAACCATAAGAACTCCAGAAAAGAGCGGGTTCACCCGCTCTTTTTTTTCGCCTTCCAATAGTCCATACAGTGTCAGTACAGTTCAATGATTGATGAACGACATGCAAATCAGCTTAACCAAAACTTCTCAACATGTTTTCAATTTGCTGTTGGTATCTTGCTTACATACAAGCGTCTGGGCACAAGACAACGCACTGCCTGATCATCGCCATACCCCTGGCGCCGCTGATCCGCGAGTGACGCAGGAAAACATACATTCAACAGTGTGTGTCAAAGGCTATACAGACCAAGTTAGGCCAGACAAGCAATACACCAATCGAATGAAACGCGATCAATTGCGTGAATTTGGATACAAAGATCGCAACCCCAAGAATTACGAGCAAGACCATTTGGTCCCGCTCAATATCGGCGGCAATCCCACTGATCCCAAAAATCTGTGGCCTCAACCGAGATGGGGTGACTGGTCAGCAGATAAAAAAGACGATCTGGAATTTGTCATCTACAAAATGGTTTGTCACGGTGAGCTCTCGTTGCAACAAGCGCAGTCAAAAATCGCATCTGATTGGATACAGGCATACAAAGAGTTGGTACCATCAAATTCACATTACTTGCCCAAACGCCGTCGAGCGAATTTCAATTGATTGACTGTGATGACATTACCTATCTTTGAGGCTCAACTGTGGCATCCGGTATGTGATTCTCATGATGTGCAGGAGTCTCCTGTGCCAGTCACGCTGTTAAATACCGGCTTGGTTCTTTGGCGCAATGATGAGGCAGTGCTTCAATGTTTGTATGACCAATGCCCTCACAGAGGGGCCAAATTATCCCTGGGTGCAGTTTGCCAAGGCCAATTGCAGTGTCCATACCATGGTTGGCGATTTGACGGCGAAGGTGTGTGTCACTTGGTGCCGTCAATGGTGTCTTTCAAGCCCGGTCCGGCTCAGCAAGCGCGAGCAGTGGCCGTGAAAGAGCACATGGGCTTGGTGTGGGTATGCCTGGATTCCGAGTCTGCCAAGCTCACCCAATTACCTGCATTTACAGCTGAACAGAATTCCAGACTGCGAAAACTCAATGCAGGTCCCTACGAAGTTACAACCAGCGCACCCAGAATCATCGAGAATTTTCTGGATATAGCGCATTTCAGTTTTGTACACAGCGGCTGGCTTGGCGATCCGAATACAACTCACATTGCGGACTATCAGGTTGAAATCCAAACCAGTGGTTTTAAAGTCAAGAATGTCAGAGTGGAGCAACCTCAAGCCAGTCTGGCGATGACTCAAAATGAACTTGTTGCCTACCAATACGATGTCACGCATCCGTATGGCGCTGTACTCACGAAAAGGCAAGCTGTAGAGGGTAATGAGACACCTGCGTTTGAAGAATCCATCGCTGTATTTATCCAGCCAGTGACTGCTGAAAGTTGTCGTGTCTGGTTTCGATTGGCGGTCAGTGACTTGGAATCAGAACCGCAAGCCTTGATTGAATTTCAAGACACCATATTTTCACAAGACAGACCGGTGCTGGAGTCGCAAACACCCCGTCTATTGCCCATTCACGCTGGTACAGAGGTACATGTGGCAACAGACAAGGCAGCTGTCGCTTACCGCAAGTACTTGCTACAGTGCGGTGTCACTTTCGGAGTTTGTTGAATGAATTTCTCTGCTGTCCAGCCATCGCAACTGCCGGATTTGTTGCGTGCCATGCCCAAAACAGAATTGCATATTCACATTGAAGGCTCGCTAGAACCCGAATTGATTTTTGCCATGGCCAAGCGCAACGATGTGCGCTTGAACTATGCCAATGTTGAAGCGCTGCGTTCCGCATATGCGTTCACCGACCTGCAAAGTTTTTTGGATATTTATTACGCCGGTGCCAGCGTATTGCAGCAACCGCAAGATTTTTACGACATGGCCTGGGCGTATTTTTTGCGAGCCAAGGCTGACAACGTGGTGCATGCAGAGATTTTTTTCGATCCGCAAACACACACTGAGCGCAAAGTGCCTATGCGCACCGTCATCACAGGCTTGCATGATGCGTGTCGCGATGCCCAGGAAAAATTAGGCATCAGCTCCTCACTTATTTTGTGTTTTTTGCGCCATTTGAGCGAAGAGTCTGCACTTGACACATTAGAGCAAGCGCTTCCTTTCAGGGATTGGATCATCGGGGTTGGCTTGGACTCCAGCGAGCGTGGCCATCCGCCCGAAAAATTCGAGCGTGTGTTCAAACGTGCACAACAGTTGGGACTCAAAGCCGTTGCGCATGCCGGTGAAGAAGGGCCGCCTGCTTATATTTGGAGCGCATTGGATGTCTTGCATGCCCAGCGTATCGACCATGGCGTGCAAGCCATACACGATGCTGCTTTGATGAAGCGATTGGCCGCTGAGCGTATTCCTCTCACGGTTTGCCCTTTGTCCAACCTCAAGCTGTGTGTGTTTCCTTCATTGGCACTACACAATCTGGCTGAGATGCTGGACCAAGGGGTTTGCGTCATGCTCAATTCAGACGACCCGGCCTATTTCGGCGGGTATTTGAATGAGAATTTCCTCCAGGTGTTTGAGGCACTTCCCATGAACGCCGCCCACGCCTACCAATTGGCCAGCAACAGCTTTGAAGCCAGTTTTGTGCCGGACGATCAAAAGCAGATCTGGCAACAGAAACTGGATGCATGCTTTGCCCAATTCGGCGCGTAATTCACAGCTCTGTTTTCAGTGAGCGACATGGCGCAAGAACCTGCTTTGGCCATCGTCGGTGGTGGTATCGCCGGTTTGGCCACCGCGTTGGCTTTGGGGCAGCGTCAGATAAATACGGTGGTGTTTGAAAGGGCAGACGCATTCACCGAGGCCGGGGCGGGCATTGGACTGGGGCCGAATGCCACGCGATTACTTCAAGCCTGGGGTTTGGGCAAGGCTTTACAGGCAGTGGCTTGCACGCCAGACAGCTTGTTGGCCCGCGATGCCATAGACGGCAAGGTATACGGTCGATTGCCCATGGGACAGTCATTCATTGACCACTATGGTGCGCCTTATCTCACCGTGCACCGAGCAGATTTACACGCCATGTTGTTAGACGCGGTAGTCAAGCAATCAAGTACCGAGCTGTTGTTGAACCACACGCTCACGGACCTGCTTGAATCAGAGCACAACATATCGCTGGCATTTAACAACGGTGCAAACCTGTATGACTCACAGGCGGTGATGGGTGCAGACGGATTACACAGCCGAGTGCGGCACTGGGTAACAGGCGATGATGCGCCTGTGGCCACCGGACATTGGGCATACCGCACATTGCTGCGGGCCAGCGATCTGCCCGTGGCATTACGCAGTTCGCAATTGGGCATTTGGATGGGACGGCATTTGCATGTGGTGCATTACCCGGTGCGATCGGGTGACTACATCAACCTGGTGGTGTTGCTGGAATCGCAAGCCATGCAGGCGCAACCCGGTTGGGACTTGCAGCTGAGTTCGGCGCAGATAGCCAATGATTTGCAATCGGCTTTACGTGGCTGTTGCACACCCTTGCAAGACCTGATTCATGCGGCAAGCCAATGGCGCGCCTGGTGTTTGTTTGACCGCCCCGTTGTGCAGCGGCCTTCGCAATTAGCCCAGCGCAAACTGGCCTTGCTGGGCGATGCCGCGCATCCTATGTTGCCGTACCTGGCGCAAGGCGCGGGCATGGCGCTGGAAGACGCTGCCTGCTTGGCACTGCATTGGCAGCGAGATGATTTGTCACCAGAGCAGCGTTTAGCCCATTACGCGAAAGCGCGGTGGCAACGCGTGGCCAAGGTGCAGCAACGAGCCGGGCGCAACAGCGAGATTTTTCATGCAGATGGCGCATTGCGCATCGCACGCAATGCAGCGTTAAGACTAGCGGGTGCCCGATTGATGGACATGCCTTGGTTGTACGCAGCCTGACAGAATTTTTATCTGACAGTTACCGAATAACGAGAACCGTCAAAGACGGCCGAGCAGTAAATACTCCATCAATGCTTTTT
>CANNRV010000123.1 GCA_947508145.1 Comamonadaceae bacterium | reverse complement strand
TGGATTGATGCGGACACCGACATGATCATCACCAGTTTGCTCGACACGGATTTGTACAAATTCACCATGATGCAAGCGGTGCTGCATCAGTTTCCCGGTGCGCAGGTGTCGTACAAATTCAAATGCCGCACGCCCGGTGTGCAACTCGCGCCCTATGTGGACGATATACGCAGCGAAATCAAATCGCTGTGCCAGCTGAAATTCTCCGAACAAGAACTGGCCTGGATGCGTGCCTTGCGTTTCATCAAAAGCGACTTTGTCGATTTTTTGGGGCTGTTCAGGCTGAACGAAAAATACATCACTGTCAGTGCATTGCCTGATGGTGCCATCGACATACAAATCAAAGGCCCGTGGCTGCACACCATTTTGTTTGAAATACCGGTGCTGGCCATTGTCAACGAGGTGTATTTCCGCCGCACCCAACCGGTGCCGGATTACGTCGAAGGGCGCAAGCGCCTGGAGACAAAAATCACGCAATTGCAAGCTGTCGATCTGGGCGATTTGAAGATCGCCGACTACGGCACACGCAGGCGTTTTTCCAAGTCATGGCATGAAGAGGTGCTGCGCGTGTTGACCGCCAAACTCGGTTCGGGACAAGCGGGTCGATTTGCTGGCACCAGCAATGCCTTGTTTGCCAAAACACTGGGCCTGACACCGCTGGGCACCATGGCGCATGAATACCTGCAAGCCTGTCAGGCGCTGGGCCCGCGTTTGCGCGACAGCCAGGTGTTCGGCTTTGAAACCTGGGCGCGTGAATACCGGGGCGACTTAGGCATTGCGCTCAGCGATGTGTACGGCATTGAACCGTTTTTGCGCGACTTCGATATGTATTTCTGCAAGCTGTTTGACGGCGCGCGCCACGACAGCGGCGACCCGTTCAGCTGGGGCGAACGCATGATCGAACATTACAAACTCAACCGTGTCGACCCCTTGACCAAAACGCTGATCTTCAGCGACGGCTTGACCGTGCCGCGCACCATCGAGCTGTACCAACGCTTTCGTGGCCGCTGCCAACTGGCTTTCGGCATCGGCACCAACCTGACCAACGACCTCGGCTACGAGCCCTTGCAAATCGTCATCAAAATGGTGGAGTGCAACGGCCAGCCGGTGGCCAAGTTGTCCGACACCCCATCCAAAAACATGTGCGAGGATGCCAACTACTTGGCCTATTTACGCCAGGTGTTTGATATCGCGCAACCCGGCTCTGCCGCTTCCACTTCTGCGACACCCTGAATGAATTATTTGAAACTGCTTGCTCTTTTTGTGGTGGCCGCGCTGGTCAACTGGGCTGCGCCGGATGTGCTGGTGCTGATGGACGGCATGGAAATCGCCGAATCGGTGTTGGCGACATCGCTGTGGTGTTTGTCCCTGATGCTGGGCTTCGGCTGGGCGTGCAGCAAGCTGTCCACCGGGACAGTGTTCCCCAGTTTCACCTTGCAGTTATTGATTGGCATTGTGTTGCATGACGCTTTGCAACCGCTGTCTGTGCAATTGGTGCTGGCGGTGGTGGTGTGTACCGCGTTGGCGGCGGTGATTTTGAAATCCGGCGGCGATGAAATCGAGCGCAAGGCGTTTTTGTCCATCGCCTGGCCGACCTTGTTGATTGCCGTGCTTGGCTATGGCATCACGTTTTTTGTCATGTACCCGCTGCTGATGCTGTTGGGCTTGAGCGGTCAGCAAGCGGCCTTGCTGTCGGCCATCATCGGTTCCACTGATCCGGCGGCATTGATACCCACCTTGAAACACCTGATGTTCAAACACGTGTACCAGCGCGTGGTGAATGTGTCGGTGGCAGAAAGCGCGTTGAACGATGCCGTCGGCGCCATCTTCACCGCAGCGGTGGCGGACATGGTGTTGGACAAATCACCCATGGACAGCGTGGAAGCCTTGTCGCAAGCCTTGTTCAGTCCGCACAACCTGATCAACCTCGGTCAGCAGTTCATGTTCGGTTGTGTGGCCGGTTTGGTCGGCTGGTTGCTGATGCAGGCGTACGACAAATTCAGAGAGCGCGACCATCTGCGCGGTCTGCCCAACCCGGCGTTTGATTTCGCTTTGTTGTTGTTTGTTCCGCTGGCCACTTTTTTGCTGGCGCAAATGCTGCATGGCAACGGATTTCTGGCTGCGTTTGTCGCCGGTCTGTTGGCGAATTTCAACCACAGCCGGGCGCATTTTCAGGCCGGTTTGCAGCACATGGAAACGCATATCGAGAGCCTGGCCAAACCCATCATCTTCATGATGGTGGGGCCGTTTGTGTCGCTGCAAATGCTGTTGGACACGGCTTTGTTTGGTTTGGCGGTGTCGCTGCTGTTCATGTTGGTGGCCAGGCCGTTGGCGGTGTTTGTGTCGCTGCTGTTCACCAACATCAGCTTGAAAGAAAAACTGTTTTTGTGCGTGGTGCGTGAGACCGGTGTCATCCCCGTGGTGCTGGCCGTTATCACCGTGGCGCAATTTCCGTCCATGGGTTTGCTGATGCCGCTCACCGCGTGGGTGGTGATCTGGACATTGACCTTGCTGCCTGCCATCACCCCGTGGTGGGCGGCCCAACTGAAAATGTTGAACGAATGAAACCTTCACTCATTGTGTCCCGCCCGGTCTACCCGGAGGTCATCGAAAAACTGCAACAGCATTTTGAGGTCACTGCGCATCAGACCGACCCGGAATGGACGTTAGAGCGCTGGACCGAGGCGCTCAGCCAGCACGATGCGGCGTTGACCATGGGTATAGAAACGGTGAACGAAGCGGTGCTGGCAGCCTGTCCGCGTTTGCGCATCTGCGCCAATTTGTCCGTGGGCTACAACAATTTTGATGTGCCGGCCATGACCCGACACCAAGTGCTGGCCACCAACGCTCCCGATGTGTTGACCGAGACGACCGCAGACTTTGGTTTTGCCTTGTTGATGGCCACCGCCCGCCGCGTGGCAGAAGCGGACCGCTATGTGCGTGACGGCCAATGGAAAAAATGGACGTTGGACATGTTGCCCGGCATGGCAGTGCATGGCAGCACGCTGGGCATCATCGGCATGGGGCGCATTGGCCAGGCGGTGGCCAAACGCGGTGCGCACGGCTTCAACATGCGCGTGATTTATCACAACCGCAGTCAGCTCAGCGCCGCAGATGAAGCCGCTTGCAAAGCCACTTACGTCAGCAAACAAGCCCTGCTGCAACAAGCGGATCACGTGGTGTTGGTGTTGCCCTACAGCAAAGAGTCGCACCACACCATAGGCGCGGCGGAACTCGCGCTGATGAAACCCACAGCCACACTGGTGAACATTGCGCGCGGCGGCGTTGTGGATGACGCTGCTTTGGCCCGTGCATTGCAAGAAGGGCGCATCACCGCTGCGGGTCTGGATGTGTTTGAGGGCGAGCCCAAAGTGCACCCGGATTTGCTGAACGCACGCAACGTGGTGCTGGCACCGCACATCGCCAGTTCCACCCGCGCCACGCGTTTGGCCATGGCCAACTTGGCCGCCGACAACCTGATTGCATTTTTCAACAGCGGCACTGCATTGACGCCGCTTAACCCCGAGGTATTGCCACGCACATGAGTAACGATTGGGTACTGCTGTTCATGCTCGCCGCCGGTTTGGGCGGCATTGTGTTTGTGATGCGCCGTTTCGCCGGTACGCCACCAGTGCAAAACAATTACGCCATTGAGCAACTCGAAGAAAAACTGGAACGCGTGTCGCGCGACATGCGCTACGAGATCAGCGAAAACCTGCGCGGCAACCGCCAGGAAATGTCGCAAAGCATGGCGCAGTTTCAGCAAACGCTGACCGAGCAACTCGCGTTGATGCAAACCAATTTGAATGCGCAATTGCAAACCCTGGGCGAGGGCAATACCCGGCGCATGGCCGAGGTGCGCGAAACCTTGGACAGGCAGTTGCAGAACTTGCAAGAAACCAATATTGCCAAGCTCGAAGAGATGCGCAAAACGGTGGACGAAAAACTGCAAACCACCTTGGAAAAGCGTTTGAGCGAAAGCTTTAAACAAGTGGCCGAACGCTTAGAGCAAGTGCACCAGGGTTTGGGACAAATGCAAAGCCTGGCGCAAGGCGTGGGCGATTTGCAAAAAGTGCTGAGCAATGTGAAAACGCGCGGCATCTTCGGCGAAGTGCAATTGCAGGCTTTGCTCGACCAGGTGTTGACGATTGAGCAATACGGCAAGCAAATAGAAACCAAGCCGCGCAGCAACCAGCGTGTGGATTTCGCCATCAAATTGCCCGGGCGCAGCGACGACGGTGCCACGGTGTGGCTGCCCATCGACGCGAAATTTCCGCGCGAAGACTACGAGCGTTTGCTGGAAGCGCAAAACCGCTCGGATGCAGCGGGTGCGGAGACCGCCGCCAAGGCCATGGAAGCGCGTATCCGTTTGGAAGCCAAAACCATTGCTGAAAGTTATCTGGCGCCGCCGCACACCACCGACTTTGCGATTTTGTTTTTGCCGGTCGAAGGTTTGTACGCCGAGGTGTTGCGACGCCCGGGTTTGATGGACAACTTGCAGCGCGATTACCGCGTCACGCTGGCCGGGCCGACCACGCTGCTGGCGATATTGAACAGCTTGCACATGGGCTTTCGCACCCTCGCTTTGGAGAAGCAAGCCTCCGAAGTGTGGAAAGTGCTGGGCGCGGTTAAAACCGAGTTTGAACGTTATGGCGAATGGGTGGCCAAGGTGCGCGAGCAAGTGCAAAAAGCCGCAGACACCTTGGACAAGGCCGACACCCGCAGCAAGCAAATGCGCCGCGCGTTGAAAGTTGTCGAAGCCTTGCCTGAAACCGAAGCGCTGGCGCGACTGCCTTTGCATGTGGACGATATGTCCGACGTGATTGACCCGCATGAGCCTGATTAAGCAGCGGCTACACACACTGCTTTGAAAAAACATCTGATTCGTTTGATTGCCGGGCAGGCGTGTTTGCACACCTGCATGACCGGCATGCGCATGGCCGCGCCTTTGCTGGCATTGCGACAAGGCTATAGCGCGGCGATGGTCGGGGTCTTGCTGGCGCTGTTTGCGCTGACCCAGGTGTTTCTGGCTTTGCCCTCAGGCCGCTACGCAGACAAACACGGCTTGAAGCGTCCGGTCATGTTGAGCGTCTTGGCCTCCAGTTTGGGTGGTGTGTTGGCCGCTGTCTGGCCGGTGTTTCCGGTGTTGTGCGTGAGTGCGCTGTTGTGCGGCGGTGCCACTGGCGTCGCCATCATCGCTTTGCAAAGACACGTGGGCAGGCTGTCGCGCGATGTGGACGAAATGCGTTTGTCCTACAGCTGGCTGGCCATAGGACCTGCGGCCTCCAACCTGGTTGGCCCCTTGGCTGCTGGCGTGTTGATTGATGCTTCGGGATTTCCCGCTGCGTTCGCCTTGCTGGCGGTGTTGCCGTGGTTCGCCTGGTTTGCAGTGCGGCACGAAGCGCCCATGCCAGCCGCTGAGACTTCAACCACCAATACAAACCAACGCGCTTGGGACTTGTTGGCCGAGCCCGGCTTCAGACGCTTGTTGATCGTCAACTGGTTTTTGTCCGCCAGCTGGGACATGCACACCTTTGTGGTGCCGCTGCTCGGGCACGAGCGCGGCATCAGCGCGTCAGCCATAGGCGCGATATTGGGTGGTTTTGCTTTGTGCGCCGCGCTCATACGCATGGTGTTGCCATGGCTGGCTAAACGTTGGCAGGAATGGCAAGTGATTGCGCTGGCCATGTTTCTGACCAGCGTGTTGCTGGCGCTGTACCCGCTGGCGCATGCCGCCTGGGCCATGGGCATGATGTCAGCCTTGCTGGGACTGGCTTTGGGCAGTGTGCAACCCATGGTCATGAGCAGCTTGCACCAACTGCTACCACCCGACCGCCAAGGTGAAGGCCTGGGTTTGCGGCTGATGCTGATCAACGCCTCCAGCGTCGCCATGCCCATGCTGTTTGGTAGCTTGGGCGCATGGCTGGGTGTGGCTGCGGTGTTTTGGTGCGGATCAGTCACCGTAGGCACGGGAAGCCGCTTGGCTTGGGGGTTGAAGAGGGG
>CANNRV010000122.1 GCA_947508145.1 Comamonadaceae bacterium | reverse complement strand
TCTAACTCCGCCGGGTTGCTGAGTGTCACTTGGTAAAACCAACCCGCGCCTTCGGGGTCGCTGTTGGCTAAAGAAGGGTCGGCGCGCAATTCTTCGTTGACCGCAATGACGGTGGCTGACACCGGCATGTGCACATCGGCTGCGGCTTTCACCGATTCAACCACACCTGCCACACTGGCTTGCTCAAAGGCTTTGCCAATTTCTGCTAATTCGACAAACACAATGTCACCCAAGGTGTCTTGCGCATGCACAGTGATGCCAACGAATGCGGTGTCGTTTTCGACCCGCACCCAAGTGTGTTCTGAATGGTATTTGGTCATGGTTACATTCCTGCGTAATTGGGGCCGCCGCCGCCTTCGGGCGTCACCCACACAATGTTTTGCGTCGGGTCTTTGATGTCACAGGTTTTGCAATGCACACAGTTTTGCGCATTGATTTGTAATCGGTCTGCACCAGCGTCTGTTTTCACATATTCATACACACCGGCTGGGCAGTAGCGGCCTTCGGGACCGTCGTATTGACTGAGGTTGATGGACACAGGCACGCTGTCGTCTTTCAAGGTCAGGTGCGCTGGTTGGTTCTCTTCATGGTTGGTGTTGCTGATGAACACGCTGGAGAGTTTGTCGAATGTCAGCACGCCGTCGGGCTTGGGGTAGGCAATGCGCGGGCTTTGCGAAGCTTGATTCAAAGACTGGTGATCAGCTTTGTGGTTGTGCACCGTCCACGGTGGTGTGCTGATACCTATCTTGGGTAAAAACCATTGCTCTATGCCGGTCATCAAGGTGCCAATCAGCTTGCCCTTTTTGAACCAGTTTTTGAAATTGCGTGTTTGATGCAATTCGGTGTAGAGCCAGCTCTTTTCAAAGGCCTGGGGGTAGGCGCTTAATTTGTCTTGTGAGCGTCCGGCCACCACAGCTTCAAATGCTGCGTCTGCGGCCAGCATGCCGGACTTGATGGCCGCATGGCTGCCTTTGATACGCGCCGCATTCAAAAAGCCTGCGTCACAACCCAGCAAGGCGCCGCCGTCAAACACCAGATCGGGCAGGGCTTGTGGTGTGCCGTTGTTGATGGCGCGTGCACCGTAGCCAATGCGCTTGCCGCCTTTGAGGTGTTTGGCAATCGACGGGTGTGTTTTCCAGCGCTGCATTTCTTCAAACGGGTTCATGTAGGGGTTGCGGTAGTCCAGCCCCAGCACAAAACCCAGAGTGACTTTGTTGTCTTCTAAGTGGTAGAGAAAACCGCCGCCAAAACTCTCGTCTGCGATCGGCCAACCGGAGGTGTGTACCACCAGACCGGGCTTGGCCAACGCGGGGTCAATTTCCCACAGCTCTTTGATACCGATGGCAAAAGTTTGGGTGTCTTTGTCTTTGTTCAGTTCATAGCGTTGTATGAGTTGTTTGCCTAAGTGGCCGCGTGCGCCTTCAGCAAACAAGGTGTATTTGGCGTTGAGTTCCATGCCGAGTTGAAAGTTGTCGGTGGGTTCGCCGTCTTTGCCCAAACCCACATGGCCGGTGGCCACGCCACGCACCGCGCCGCTGTCGGTGTACAAAATTTCAGCCGCAGTGAAGCCGGGAAAAATATCTACGCCCAGGTTTTCAGCTTGTTGCGCCATCCACTTGACCACATTGCTGAGCGAGACCACATAGCAACCGTCATTGTGGAAGTTGCGTGGCATCAGCCAGGAAGGTGTGTCGGTGTGGCCGGTTTCTGACAAGACCAGCAATTCGTCTCCGGTGACAGTTTGCAGCAGGGGTGCACCCAGTTCTTTCCAATCTGGAAACAATTCGTTCATGGCACGCGGGTCCATCACTGCGCCGGACAGAATGTGTGCGCCGGGCTCAGAACCCTTTTCAATCACCACCACTGACACGTCTTTGGATTGCTTGGCAGCCATTTGCTTGATGTGTATCGCGGCGGCCAGTCCTGCCGGTCCGCCGCCGACTACGACCACGTCGTAATCCATGGCTTCACGCGGACCGAATTGTTCAATGAGTTGGGTGGCTGTCATAAGCTAGGTGAGGGTATGTCAATGGTGCGACAGATTCTATGCGCTGGTGTTGCGGGCGCATGGTCATAATGAGCGATATGCGGCCTGTCGCAAATTCTCAGGCTGGTGTTTTTTTTAATGGATTGATACAAGGAGTTGAGTATGAGCTATAGCCTGGACTTATCGGGTCGCGTTGCATTGATCACAGGTGCTTCCAGCGGCCTGGGCGCACAGTTTGCGCGTACCCTGGCCTCAGCCGGTGCGGCGGTGGTGTTGGCCAGCCGTCGGGTTGAAATGCTCAAGTCCTTGCGGGCAGAAATAGAAGCAGAGGGTGGTGACGCTCACGTGGTCAGCATGGATGTGACCCAGCGCGGCAGCATTGAAGCTGCGGTCACTCAAGCTGAAAAAGAAGTCGGTGCGATTGATATTCTGGTGAACAACTCCGGTGTCAGCACCACACAGCGTTTGGTCGATGTGCGCGAAGAAGACTTTGATTTCATCTTCAACACCAATGTGCGCGGCGCGTTTTTTGTGGCGCAAGCGGTAGGCGCTCGCATGCTGGCCCGCGCCAAAGAATTAGAGCCCGGCACGTTTGCAGGCGGGCGCATCATCAACATCGCTTCCATGGCTGCCATGCGTGTGCTGCCGCAAATCGGCGTGTATTGCATGAGCAAATCGGCGGTGGTGCAAATGACCAAAGCCATGGCCTTGGAGTGGGGCAAGTACGGCATCAATGTGAACGCCATCTGCCCGGGCTATATAGACACTGAAATCAACCACCACCACTGGCAGACTGAGCAAGGTCAAAAACTGGTGAATATGTTGCCGCGCAAACGCGTAGGTCACCCGAAGGACTTGGATGCATTGCTGGTCATGTTGGCCAGCCCGCAAAGTGATTTCATCAATGGTGCGGTGATCGCCGCAGACGATGGGTTCGGCGTATGAGATTGGAGTTACCCGCAGAAAAAAAATGGGTGTTTGAAAAAGTGGTGCCCATTCGCTGGGGCGACATGGATGCCATGGGCCATTTGAACAATGGCAGCTACTTTCGTTTTCTGGAAACCGTGCGGATTGATTGGTTCACCAGTTTGGGTTGTCCGCCTATGCCCGAGGGCGAAGGCCCTGTCATCGTCAACGCATTCTGTAATTTTTACAAGCAGTTGGAATACCCGGGCGATGTGTTGGTGAAGATGTATGTCAGCGATCCCGGACGCAGCAGTTTTGAATCCTGGGCCACCTTAGAGCGCACCGATATGCCAGGTGTGATTCATGCTGCCGGTGGAGCTACTACGGTGTGGGTGAATTTCCCGGCGCAAAAATCTTCGCCTATGCCTGACTGGTTGACCGCTGTATTGAAGTAAGCAGGCTTAGCTGTTGGAGATGACATGCACTCCCTCAGTGCAAAACTGAAACAACTCAGGCTTTCTTCCATATTAAAAAAAATCTCACTTTTAATTAAAAATTATTTCTCTATAGTTTTTTTATAACTTAAATTGTTAATATCTTTGAGGTTCTAGGATTTTCATCAAACTCAGAGAGGCAAGCAGTCTGTACAGCACAGACCACTGACTTCTACAGACATGCGCAAGCAACCCACACAAAAACGAGCACAACTCACCATTGAAGCCATCTACCAGGCCACCGCCCAATTAGTCGACAAAGAGGGGATGACCGGGTTGAGCACCGGAAAGATAGCCCACAAAGCAGGTTTTTCGATTGGCACCATTTACCAATATTTTTCAAGCAAAGATGAACTTTTCAGAGCCATGGTGAAGTTTTCCCGCGAAACCGCACTGGCTGAAATCAACGCTTATTTATATCAGTTGGAATCTTTGGACGAGCCGCAGACCTTGGATGTAGAAAGCTTTCTCCGTGGTTTTATCGCCATACTGATTGATGGCTTTGCCTTTGGCCCGCCACTGCGTCGCATCGTGACACGTATGTGTTGGATGGTTGAAAACCCGCAGGAAACTGCAGAAACTTTGCAAGCACTGGTGCTGCGTCTGTGTCAATTTGTGAATTACATCCAGCACCCGAGCATCAAAACCCTGTCTCCCACCCGTTGTTTTGTGCTTAGCCGCACCATCATCGGTTGCTTGCGCAGTTCTTCGCTAGAGCGGTTAGCACCAGAGGCCACCGAAGAATTAACAGAAGCCTTGCTGGATATGGTGTTGAGCCAACTCGAAATTCACAGACAAACCGCTTGACCCGCCTCAACTCTTGTTTTTAGGCAAACGGCCCATGGCATAAAACTCGGGGTTGGGCATCATCCCCGAAAAACTGGCTATGCGGTTTGATAAGCCGAAAAACGCAGTGATGGCCGCAATGTCCCAAATGTCTTCGTCAGAGAAACCATGGGCATGCAGCACGGGGAAATCGGTTTCATCTATCTGGTCACTGTGCAATGAGACCTTCATGGCGAAATCCAGCATGGCACGTTGGCGCGGTGTGATGTCTGCTTTGCGGTAATTGACAGTTACTTGGTCCGCCACCAAAGGTTTTTTTTCATAAATGCGCAATATGGCTCCATGGGCAACCACACAATACAGACAGTGATTGGCCGCACTGGTCGCGGTCACGATCATTTCGCGTTCGCCTTTGCTCAAGCCCGAGTCTTCTCTCAACATCAAGGCATCGTGGTAAGCGAAAAACGCCCGCCATTCAGCAGGACGTCTGGCGAGTGTCAGAAACACACTCGGTACAAAACCAGCTTTTTCCTGCACTTCCAGAACTTTGGCGCGTATGTCCTCGGGCAGGTCTTTGATTTCGGGGGCGGGATAACGTGTCATGCTGACTCCTTTGCAAAGCATTATGCCGATGCGCATCAGTTACATGACAGCACTGCGCCTTAGAATGCCCGGCTTGATTCAGGGAGTTTCGATTGAATAAATTGTTTCCAAGCGCCGCCGCAGCGCTGCACGACGTGGTCCATGACAACCAATTGCTGGCCGTCGGTGGTTTCGGTTTATGCGGCATACCCGAGGCATTAATTGATGCCTTGCGCGACACCGGCGCGAAAAACCTGACCGTGATTTCTAACAACGCAGGCGTTGACGACTTTGGACTGGGCATTTTGCTCAAAACCCGCCAAATCAAAAAAATGATTTCCTCTTATGTCGGCGAGAACAAAGAGTTTGAGCGCCAATACCTCGCAGGTGAACTCGAATTGGAATTCACGCCCCAAGGCACGCTGGCTGAAAAATTGCGTGCGGGCGGTGCCGGCATACCGGCCTTTTTCACCAAAACCGGTGTCGGCACCGTGGTGGCCGAGGGCAAAGAACTGCGTGAATTCGATGGTGAAACCTATGTCATGGAACGGGCGCTGGTACCTGATGTGTCGCTGGTTAAAGCGCACACCGCTGACAAGGCGGGCAATTTGCAATTCCGTCTGACAGCACGCAATTTCAACCCGGCGGCGGCCATGTCCGGCAAGCTGTGTGTGGTTGAAGTCGAGCATATTGTGGAGGTCGGTGAATTGCAACCCGACGAGATCCATTTGCCCGGTATTTATGTGCACCGCATCGTGCACAACCCGCACCCTGAAAAGCGAATTGAAAAACGCACCATCACAGAGAAAGCAGGAGTCTGACCATGTCCTGGACCCAAGACCAAATGGCAGCCCGCGCTGCCCACGAATTACAGGACGGTTTTTACGTCAACTTAGGCATTGGCATTCCCACTCTGGTGGCCAACCATGTGCCTTCCAACATCGAAGTCTGGCTGCAGTCGGAAAACGGCATGTTGGGCATAGGCCCGTTCCCCACTGAAGAACATGTGGATGCAGACCTGATCAACGCCGGTAAACAAACCGTCACCACCATCGCCGGTTCATCCATCTTCGGCAGCCACGACAGTTTTGCCATGATCCGCGGCGGCAAAATCAATTTGTCCATACTCGGTGCCATGCAAGTCAGTGCGTCGGGCGACCTGGCCAATTGGATGATTCCGGGCAAGATGGTCAAAGGCATGGGTGGTGCCATGGACCTGGTGGCCGGTGTCAAGCGCGTCATCGTGTTGATGGAACATGTGGCCCGCAAAAAAGACGGCAGCGAAGATTTGAAAATTCTCCCGGCCTGCACATTGCCTTTGACAGGTGTGGGTGTGGTGGATCGCATCATCACCGACTTAGGTGTGATGGATGTCACCCC
>CANNRV010000121.1 GCA_947508145.1 Comamonadaceae bacterium | reverse complement strand
TGCCGGTGGGGCAACCAGTGAGCTTGCTGAGGGAAGGGCGCGAGGCGTTTTTGCTGTGGGCTCATCAGGCGCATCACTGACCTTGTTGCTTTATCGGTGTTGATGTCCTTCTTTTCTAGGATTCGTTGCTTTAACTGATGTGCTCACGCCACGCCGGGACGGTCGCCGCTCACCGCCTGCGGCAACGTTCGCGTCGGCCCGCCCGCCATGTCGTTTGTCCACTCGATGTTTTCACCGACAGCATTTGTGGTTCACGCGATGTCTATCTGCAAACGCATTTCTGCGGCTCGAACGCATTAAATAATTCGTAATAAGAAGTGCTTCGATAAACGCAATCGTTCTGATGCAGAGTCATCACTTCAGGCCGACTCGGAGGGGGTGTTTTTTTCCAGCGAAAGCGCAGAAAAAAAGCACACCGGATGGGTCGGCCAAGCGTGTCTTCAAACTACAAGCGTGCCTTAACCGTATGAGCGCCAAGCGTGTCTTCAAACGACAAGAGCAGAAATGCCAACCAACTCCGGGCTCTACAATGCTTTGAGCCTGTAAACAACTTATGAAGTCCACATGATCAGCTACACCCAACACTATATCAACGGCCAATGGCAAGAAGCCACATCCAAAGCCCATTTTGAAGTTCATGATGCCAGCACCGAAGAAGTGATGGCCACCGTCCCGCAAGGCACGGCTGATGAAGCAGCTCAAGCCGTGTTGGCTGCACGGGCTGCATTTCCTGCTTGGTCTGCGCTCAGTGTTGAAGAACGCTGTCATTACATAGACAAAATCGTGGCCGGTTTGAAAGCACGTACCGATGAAATGGCCACAGCCATTGCCCGTGAGGTTGGCATGCCGATCAAAATGGCCAAGATGATTCAAGTCGGCGGCCCGGTGTTCAACTGGGGCAATTCCGCCAAAGTAGCGCGGGCCTATCACTACGAGGAAAAAGTGGGCAACTCACTCGTGGTTCGCGAACCCATAGGTGTGGTCGGTTGCATCACGCCATGGAATTTCCCGTTGAACCAAATCACTTTGAAAGTTGCGCCTGCGTTGGCTGCCGGTTGCACCGTGGTGCTCAAGCCCAGCGAGATTGCACCGGTCAACGCCATGATCCTGACGCAAATCATCCATGATGCCGGTGTGCCGGCCGGGGTGTTAAATCTGGTCAATGGAGCCGGACCTGTAGTGGGCGAAGTGCTTGCCAGCCACCCGGAAGTTGACATGGTCAGCTTCACAGGTTCCACGCGTGCAGGTAAGCGCGTCGCGGCATTGGCTGCTGAATCTGTCAAGCGCGTCACCTTGGAGTTGGGTGGCAAATCGGCCAGCGTTGTGCTGCCGGATGCAGATATGGCCGCCGCCGTCAAAGGCACCTTGGCAGCATGTTTTTTGAACAGCGGACAAACCTGTTCTGCACACACCCGCATGTTGGTGCCTGAGTCGCGTTACGAAGAAATCAAAGCCTTGTTGCAAGCCGGTATCGCCAAATACCCCTTGGGCACGAGTTTGGATGAAAACACCCGTTTAGGCCCATTGGTCACCGCCACCCAACGCGAACGCGTGACCGGGTTTATTCAACAAGGTTTGAATGAAGGCGCTGAACTCATCGCAGGCGGCCCGGACAAACCGCCGTTTGATAAAGGCTATTTCGTGCATCCCACAGCTTTGCGGGTCAAGCCTGATGACACCTTGGCGCGTGAAGAAATTTTCGGCCCCGTGCTGGTGGTGTTGACCTACAAAGACGAAGACGAAGCCGCGCACATTGCCAATGACACGATTTACGGTTTGGGCGGCGGCGTTTGGAGCGGCAGCGACGAACACGCGCTGGCATTTGCGCGTCGCATGCGCACCGGTCAAGTCGATATCAATGGCGCACCGTTCAATGGCAATGCGCCATTCGGTGGCTATAAACAATCCGGCAATGGCCGGGAAAACGGCAAATATGGTTTTGAAGAGTTCCTGGAACACAAAGCCATTCAACTCAAACCGGCTGACAAAGCCTAAACCCACCGATTTATCCATTTTATACGATGCATATTATGTTAAGTCAAAAACACATCCGTTCCAACATCTTGAATGCCACGCTGCTGGCTGGTCTGTCTCTGGTCTCGTTTGCCTCTCATGCCCAACCCGGCCCGGGTCGCAATGAATCCGCCATGCAGGAAACCCGGGACATTGGCGCGGCCATGCTCAAGGAATTGAGCCAAACCTTGCAAGCCGCCATGGCTGAAGGCGGACCGCTGAATGCCATTGGTGTGTGCAAAAACAAAGCGCCTGAAATAGCAATGAATTTGTCCATGAAGCATCAGGTTCAGGTTTACCGTATAGGTACACGGGCGCGCAATCCGGACATGGGCGTGCCCAATGATTGGCAAACCCAGGCCTTGGCCCAATTTGAAACCCGTCTGGCCCGCGGCGACAAGCCCTACGACATCGAGTTTGTCCAGGTCAGCAAAACCGGGGCTTACGACCTGGAATTGCGTTACGCCAAACCGATAGTGTTGCAGCCCATGTGCACGGCTTGCCACGGCACACCGGAGCAAATCAGCCCTGAAGTGAAAGATCAATTGAGCAAGCTGTACCCCAAAGACAAGGCCATCAATTACAAGCCTGGCGAATTGCGCGGTGCCGTGGTGGTCACCCGGTTATTGGCTCATTGATCATCAGTGTCATCTGATGCATCTAGAGGATCACCGGGCACTTCGATAGTGACCACTGCTCTGGAGCGAATTTGACGGGTGTACGGCACTGGCTCTGGAGCAGGGTCATCAATTGGAGTGATTTGAACGGGGTTTGAATTTGCAATATCGGTTTCCTGGACTTCAGGCGCTGCCCTGATTTCACGCACCTCAGCCTCACCCACTGGCATCACGGGCGCTGTTTCTATGACGGGCAGCACCAGCGGTGCCCCGGTCTGAGGCTCATCCAATCCGTCCGTCTTTTCAGAACCGTTTTCCGTGATCGTTTCGGGCAATGAGGTTTCAACAGACGGTGTGCCGCTGGGCAAAGGATCAGCGCCGGGGTCGGCCAGAGGTTCAATACTGATATTGCCCTGCTGCACACCGGGTGACTCTTCGCTGTCAACGGGAAGCGCCTGAGGTACGGTGTTGCTGTATTTCTCATTCCAGGCAATTAAAAAAGACTGAACATACACAGCAGAGTCGGTCGTCGCTTGTTTCTGCGCCATTTGAAGCGCGTCATAGCCAGCTTGGTTGCGTATGCGCGGGTCGGCGCCCTCCTCTAACAACAATTTCACGGCTTTTGGCGAACCGTACCTGGCCGCCATCATCAACGGTGTGGTGCCATTCGGTGATTCGGCATCGATATAGGCTTGGTTGTCTAGCAGCAAACGGATCATCTCAATATGACCTTTGCTGGCCGCGTAGTGCAAAGCGGTCCAGCCGGGTTTATTGATATCCGTCCCTTTTTCTATCAGTTGCTCAACCAATGCCAACTGGTTATTGATGGCCGCCAGCATCAGCAAGTTTTCGCCGTTGCTGTTGACCACATTCAAATTGGTCGGTTTGGCTGCAATCAACACATCAAGCACTTTCACAGCCTTTTTCTGGTAGGCCAGAAGCAGGGCTGGCATCCCTTGGTTGCTAGGGCTGTTCGGGTCAAAACCACGGGCCAACAGACCAGATACGATCTCCGGTTGGTCCAATTCTATGGCCTTGAAAAAATCTTCGTAGGAACCAGCAAAAGATAAATTAAATCCAATTAAAACAAATAGATAAATAATATATTTAAAGTAAAATCTCAATTCAAAACCCCTTTGAACAGGCAGTCAAAATTGGCTGAGGTCAACGCGCCGACATCGTGTTCACTCAATTGGCGCAAGCTGGCAATTTGCTTGGCCACCCAAGGTACCAGGGAAGGGTCGTTGGTTTTCCCACGGTGCGGGGCCGGTGCCAGATACGGGCTGTCGGTTTCAATCAGCATGCGGTCCAAAGGCAGCCAAGTGGCGATGTCGCGCAAGTCCTGGGCGTTTTTAAACGTCAGAATGCCGGAGAAAGAAATGTAGTAACCCAGCTCGAGCGCGGCTTTGGCCACCTCTGCGGTTTCGGTGAAGCAGTGAAACACGCCGCCCACCGATCCGGCTGAACCGTCCTCGCCCTCTTCTTTCAAAATGGCCAGGGTATCTGCACTGGCACTTCGTGTGTGAATCACCAGCGGCAAGCCCAACTGCCTGGCGGCGCGGATATGCAGCCTGAACCGTTGACGCTGCCATTCCATGTCCGCCACCGACCTGTCGCCCAAGCGGTAGTAGTCCAGTCCGGTTTCGCCAATGCCCACCACCTTGGGTCGGGCACCGATGCGCAATAAATCTTCCAAGCTGGGTTCTTGCACATGGTCTTCGTCCGGATGCACACCGGCGGTGCACCAGAAATTGTCATAGGCCATGGCCAGGCCGTGCACGTCTTCAAAGGTTTCCAGCTGGGTGCTAATTAGTAAGGCCCGGCTGACCTCGGCGGTTTGCATCTCCCGGCGAATATCGCTCATGCGGGCTTGCAGTTCGGGGAAATTCAAATGGCAGTGGGAATCGGTATACATGGTCAGCGTGGCACTTGCAGGGCTTGTTGCGCTCGGTTCACACAGGCTTCTAACAACAAGCCTGGTTGGTAGGGATGGTCAATGGTTTTGGCCAATTGCAGCAGTTCACGCGACCACTGACTCAAGGACGCAAAACCTGCGCCTCCGGGTAAATCGCCGGGCTGGAAATACCGCGCAGTTCCGCCAACCGAGACTTGCAGCAGGTCGTGGCAGAGTTTTTGCAAACTGGATAGCACCAGCGTGGCGGGCTGGTCAGCCAACACACCAGGCTCGCCCCGGCTGATCAGCCTGGGCAGTGCATTCCAATGGCTGGCTTGTATACCGGCTTGGAACATATCCAGCGCATCGTCTGGCCGACCGCCGCAGGCTTGCAACAGCACCGGCACTTGTTGAGCGGGAATGCCTTGCGCTACCAACCAGTCAGCTGCCTGCTGGGCTGACGGCCAGGCCATCTGGTGACTTTGACAACGGCTGCGCACCGTGGGCAGCAACTCATCAGCCGCTTGGCAAGCCAAAATAAAACGGGTGTTGCCGGGTGGTTCTTCCAGCGTTTTCAGCAAGGTGTTGGCGGTGACATGGTTCATGCGCTCCGCCGGACAAATCAGCACCACTTTGCCTGAGCTAGCGCTGCCGGTGGTTTGCGTGAAACCCAATGACTGCCGCATGTTTTCCACCCGGATTTCCCGGCTGGGCTTGCGCTGTTTATCGTCTATGTCTTTTTGTGCTTTTTCAGTCAGCGGCCAGCCCAAGGCCAGCATATCAGTCTCCGGCATCAACACGCTTAATTCGGTATGCGCTCTCACCTCAATGCCATGGCAACTCGGGCAGGTGCCGCAAGCGCCGTCCTCAGTGGGTTGATGACACAACCAGGCGGCGGCCAATGCCAGACCGAGTTCGTATTGACCCAGACCAGACGGCCCTTGCAATAAAAACGCATGGCCGGATCGGTGCACCAAGTGGTGCAGCTGGGTTTGCAGCCAAGGCGCAAGTGATTTCATTTGGCGGCTCCGCTTAAATAACCACGCTTGCGCAAGGCATCCAACACCGACTGCCTCACCGTTGGCAAATCCGCATCCGCATGAATGCGGGCGAAGCGGCCGGGATCGGCCAGGGCACGTTGCTCATAGCCTTCGTGAACCTGTTGGAAAAAAGCGCGGGGCTGAGACTCAAACCGGTCCGGCAAACGCGCGCTGGCCAGACGTTGGGCTGCTACGCCGGGATCGATGTCAAACCACAAGGTCATAGCCGGTTGGCGCAAGCCGCCATCTGGCATGGCTTGTACCCAGTGCTCAAGTTGGGACAGCACAGCTAAGTCAAATCCACGGCCACTGCCTTGGTAGGCGAAGGTGGCATCGGTGAAACGGTCGCACAACACCACATAGCCTCGGGCCAATGCCGGTTCAATCACTTGTTGCAAATGGTCGCGTCTGGCGGCAAACACCAGTAAGGCTTCGCACAACGGGTCCATGGCATCGTGCAACACCAGTTCACGCAATTTTTCTGCTAACGGGGTGCCGCCGGGTTCACGCGTTTGCACCAACTGACGGCCTTCTTGTCGAAACGCATCGGCCACCGCTTGTATGTGGCTGGACT
>CANNRV010000120.1 GCA_947508145.1 Comamonadaceae bacterium | reverse complement strand
TGTTTCAACGCGAACCCCACTGACTTTGGAGGCCCAGATGACCAACGCCAATCTTTACAGCGCTTTGCGCCAAGGTTTTCCCACCGACTTACAACTCACTGCGATTGAGACAGACCAGGGCCTGCGCTACAGCTGGAGCGACCTGGAACGCGGCAGCGCCATGTTGGCCAACTGGATAGACAGTTTGCAATTGCCTGCGGCTTCGCGCATTGCGGTGCAGGTGGAGAAATCGGTAGAAGTCTTGATGTTGTATTTGGCCTGCTTGCGCAGCGGCCATGTGTTTTTGCCGCTGAACCCGGCGTATCAGCAGGCGGAAATCGCTTATTTCGTCGCCAATGCTGAACCTGCGGTGGTGGTGTGTACACCGACCAACTTTGGCTGGGTCAGCAAACTCGCATTCCAAGCAGGTACGCGTTATGTGCTGACGCTGGACGAGCAGCGTGGCGGCAGTTTGCTGGAACGCGCGGCGCACCACAGAGACGTGCACACGCCAGTGGTTTGCAGGCCGGATGACTTGGCGGCCATCATTTACACCAGCGGGACCACCGGGCGCAGCAAAGGGGCGATGCTCAGCCACGGCAATTTGCTCAGCAATGCGCTGGTGTTGAAAGACTATTGGGGCTGGCAAAGCAGCGATGTGTTGATTCATGCGTTGCCGATTTTTCATGTGCACGGTTTGTTCGTGGCGATACACGGCGCTTTGCTCAATGGCTGCCAAATGCTGTGGCACAGCCGCTTTGATCCGCAGCGTGTGCTGGCAGATATGTCGCGTGCCACGGTGCTGATGGGCGTGCCCACGTTTTACACGCGTCTGCTGGCCATGCCTGGCTGGGATGCGCAAGCTTGCGCGAGCATGCGTTTGTTCATTTCGGGTTCAGCGCCTATGTTGGTGGACACCTTTGAGCGTTGGCAGCAGCGCACTGGTCACACGGTGCTGGAGCGCTACGGCATGAGTGAAACCGTGATGCTCACCTCCAACCCCTACAAGCCGGACGAACGCCACGGCGGTGCGTCAAAGCGGGTGGGCGGCAGTGTGGGTTTTCCGTTACCCGGGGTGAGTTTGCGTATCGTTGGCGACAACGGCGCGGCGCTGGGCGTTGGTGAAGTGGGCAGCATTCAAGTCAAAGGCCCGAATGTGTTTGCCGGGTACTGGCGCATGCCGGAGAAAACCGTGCAGGAATTCACCGCCGACGGCTATTTCATCACCGGTGACATGGGCACGCTGGATGAGAACGGTTATGTGCGTATCGTTGGGCGAAGCAAGGACTTGATCATCAGCGGCGGCTTGAATGTCTACCCGGCGGAAATTGAAGATGTGTTGAATAACCTGCCCGGCGTGGCCGAAAGCGCCGTGGTTGGTGTGCCGCATGCGGACTTCGGCGAAGTCGGGTGCGCGTTTGTGCTGGCCAAGCCTGGTGTGGAACTTCAACCCGAGGTATTGCTGGCTGCACTGAAAACCCAGCTGGCGAATTTCAAAGTCCCCAAACACTGCCGCGTCGTCAGCGAATTACCGCGCAATGCCATGGGCAAGGTGCAGAAAAACCTGTTGCGTGAGATGGCAGGGAAATTGGGGTCAGGTTCCAATTAATTGACCCTAATTTCCGACCAAGAATTAATTGGAACCTGACCCCAATTTCTGATTAATTGCAGTTAGGTTTGTTATCGCCGATGACAGCCAAGGCTTTTTCGACAGCCTCGCCAAGCTCGATGACGGCGAGGGCGTAATAGCTGCTGCGGTTGTAGCGGGTGATGACAAAGAAATTGTCGGTGCCGAGCACGTAAGCAGGCGCGTCGTTGCCGTTGTGCAATTGCACAAGCGCCAAGGAACTGGTGAATGCTTTGGCTTCGTCCTGCAACACGGCTTGTTTGTCGCTCAAGTGCTTGGCCGACCAAGACGGCACGATGTCCGGTGCCAGCATCGCGGCCATATCGGCATCGCTGACGGCTTGCACATCAACTGCGAAATGCGTGGGCATATCAGCATGCCAGCCGTAGGCTTTGAAATAGTTGGCGACCGAGCCGATGGCATCTGCCGCGCTGCGGGTCAAATCGACGCGCCCGTCGCCGTCATAGTCGACAGCAAATTTGGCAATGCTGGATGGCATGAACTGTGGCCACCCGCTGGCCCCGGCATAGCTGCCAAGCACTGGCTTGCTGGCGGGTTGTTTGCGCTGCTCTTGGAGAAAAAAGCCGAGTTCATTTTGAAAAAAAGCCTGGCGCTCAGCGCCTTGCGGATGCTCTTTCGGAAAATGCAGGCTCAGCGTGCTCAAGGCATCTATCAGTTTGTACTGGCCCTGGTGTTGGCCGTAAAACGATTCCACCCCGAGTATGCCGACGATATAACGCGGTTCCACCCCGGTTTGCGCATGCGCGCGGTCGAGTTGCAGGGTGTGTTCGCGCCAAAACTTCACGCCGGTTTGTATGCGGCAGTCGGTCAAAAACCGCGCACGGTAAGCGTTCCAGTTTTTGGCTTGCGGGGTCGATGGCGGCATCACCATTTGCGGCAACTGCGGCAACATGCGCGCTGCCGCAATTTGGCGTTGCACCCAAGCCTGCGGCAGTTGATGCTGTTGCGCAATCTCTCGAGCCAGTTGTTGCACTTGAGTGCTGTTGCCAAACGCCTTGGCGGTGACTACTTTGCTCGCCGTTTTTTTCTTGCGTTTGTTCGCTGAGTCGCGCACGACAGCCGCGGGCTTGGACTTCGCGGTTTTGACCGCACGCTTGCCATTGTCAGCAGCCAGCGCAGAGCAAGTCCATGTAGGGGCGGCTAAGAGGCTTGATGCCAGCATCAAGTTGGCAAGCCAAGAAAGCGGGTACTGCTTGTTGTGTGGTGTCATTGAAGCCTGAGTTTAGCCAAGCTGTTCGACAGCTGGGTAGGCAATCTGGCGTGATAAGCTGAATTCCTTATGGAAACACTCTCTTATATATGGTCTGCGTGGACGCAAGAAGGTGTCTCGCCGGGATTGGCCAAAGAAATCATTTATTTGCTGGCCTCCCTGCTGATCGCTTGGCTGGGGGCTTGGTCGCTGGGCAGGCATAACCAACAGGCCTCGGTGCTGTTTGGTCGTCGCGTGGTCGATGGTGTGTTGTTTCCTTTGCTCGCCCTGAGTCTGGCTTACACCGCGAAGTTGTTATTGCAAAGACAGCAAGATGTCATGCTGTTCAAGTTGGCGGTGCCAGTGTTGCTGTCGTTGGCCTTGATCCGTTTAAGCGCCCGCGTTTTGATGGCAGTTTTCCCCAGTTCCAACGCCGCTGCTTTGACCGAGCGGCTGATTTCCTGGCTGGCATGGGGCATGGCGGTGTTGTGGATCACCGATTTATTGCCCTTGGTGTTGCAGGAAATGGAGCAAATCCATTTGAATTTCGGCAAGGTCAGGCTGGACCTGCGCACCATCATTGAAGGTATGTTGTCTTCCGGTTTGGTGTTGATGCTTAGCCTGTGGTTGTCTGCCACCATAGAACACAAAGTGCTGAGCCAAACCGTCAGCGATTTGTCCATGCGCAAAGTCGCGGCCAATACCTTGCGTGCCGTCTTGTTGCTGATTGGTTTGTTGTTGGCCTTGTCTGCGGTCGGCGTGGACTTGACCGCGTTGTCGGTGCTGGGCGGTGCCTTGGGTGTGGGCCTGGGCTTGGGCTTGCAAAAACTGGCGGCGAATTACGTCAGCGGCTTTGTGGTGCTGATCGAGCGCTCGGTGCGCATTGGCGACCATATTCGGGTTGATGGCATGGAAGGCCGGGTGACAGACATCAAAACCCGGTTCACCTTGCTGCGCGATGCCAACGGGCGCGAATCCATTATTCCGAATGAAATATTGATCACCCAACGGGTGGACAATTTTTCGCTGAGTGACACGTCAGTGGCTTTGCAAACCACGGTGTTGCTGGCCACTGAAACTCCCATGGAACTCGTGCAGCCGGTGTTGCTGCGTGCCTTGACCGCTTTGCCAGAGCTGCTGCCTGAGCCAGCGCCACAGGTGTTTTTCAGCCGGTTCAACGCAGACGGTCTGGAGTGGACGCTGAATTTTTGGGTCACAGACCAGCTCAACACCCGCATGTCGGTGATGTCGCGTGTCAATCAGGCGGTGTGGGCGGCTTTGCAAGAGGCCGGTTTCAAACTGCCGCCGCCCAAGGCGATCTCAGCCACCGGTAACCCGGCGACGGACGACATCCGCTGAACCGCTCACTGCAGCAGCTACTGCGCGCACCGCCGTTGCTTGGCGCAAGCAGGGGATAAAAAAGCACGACCGTTCAGAAATGCGATTTGATTCGTCTAGAATGACGTGCACGTCAACTTACAAGCCCCGTAAGTCATGACTTCTACTTACCTTTATTCCTTGGAGCAAACCCATGAAGGCATTGGTCGCCGTCAAGCGCGTGGTGGATTACAACGTCAAAGTCCGGGTCAAATCTGACCAGACCGGCGTAGACATCGCCAACGTCAAAATGAGCATGAACCCGTTCGATGAAATCGCCGTAGAAGAAGCGGTGCGCTTGAAAGAAAAAGGCATATTGACCGAGGTGGTCGTCGTGTCTTGCGGTGTCACCCAGTGCCAGGAAACCTTGCGCACTGCCATGGCGATTGGCGCAGACCGTGGCATTCTGGTGGAAACCAACGAAGAACTGCAACCCTTGGCGGTGGCCAAGTTGCTCAAAGCCTTGGCCGACAAAGAGCAACCCGGCTTGGTGATTTTGGGCAAACAAGCGATTGACGACGATTGCAACCAAACCGGCCAAATGCTGGCCGCGCTGGCCGACTGGCCGCAAGCCACATTCGCTTCCAAAGTGGACATGGTCGACGGCAAATTGCATGTGACGCGTGAAGTCGACGGCGGTCTGGAAACCTTGAAACTGTCATTGCCTGCGGTGGTCACCACCGACTTGCGCCTGAACGAGCCGCGTTACGTCACGCTGCCCAACATCATGAAGGCGAAGAAAAAAACCATCGATATTTTCAAACCCGAAGACCTGGGTGTGGATGTCAAGCCGCGCATCAAAACCTTGAAAGTCAGCGAGCCGCCCAAGCGCAGCGCCGGTATCAAAGTGGCCGACGTGGCCACCTTGGTAGATAAACTCAAAAACGAAGCAAAGGTGATTTGACATGGCCTCATTAGTGATTGCAGAACACGATAACCACAGCCTGAAACCGGCGACTTTGAACACCGTGACCGCCGCCATCGCTTGCGGCGGCGAGGTGCATGTATTGGTGGCCGGTAAAGATGCAGATGCAGCAGCACAAGCAGCAGCGCAGATCAGCGGTGTGACCAAGGTGTTGCATGCCGAAGCCGATGTGTTTGCCCACGGTCTGGCCGAGCACATGGCCGCACAAGTGCTGGCACTGGCCTCCGGCTACAGCCATATTTTGTTTGCAGCGACCGCCAGCGGCAAAAACATCGCGCCGCGCGTCGCCGCCAAACTCGATGTCGCACAAGTCAGCGACATCACACGTGTGGACAGCCCGGACACGTTCGAGCGCCCGATTTACGCCGGTAACGCCATGGCCACCGTGCAAGCCACCGATGCCACCAAAGTCATCACCGTGCGCACCACCGGTTTTGACGCAGCAGCCACCGCCGGCAGCGCAGCAGTGGAAGTGGTTGCAGCCGCTACCGCAGATGCGAAAAGCCAGTTCATGGGCAGCGAAATCGCCAAGAACGACCGCCCTGAATTGACCGCCGCCAAAATCATTGTGTCTGGCGGGCGTGCCTTGGGCAGTGCAGAAAAATTCAATGAAGTCATCACGCCCTTGGCCGACAAACTCGGCGCTGCCTTGGGTGCCAGCCGCGCTGCGGTGGACGCGGGTTATGCGCCCAACGACTGGCAGGTGGGTCAAACCGGCAAGATCGTCGCGCCCCAGTTGTACGTGGCTTGCGGCATCAGCGGTGCCATCCAACATTTGGCCGGTATGAAAGACAGCAAAGTCATTGTCGCCATCAACAAAGACCCGGAAGCGCCCATCTTCAGTGTGGCCGACTATGGCTTGGAAGCCGATTTGTTTGTGGCTGTGCCCGAGCTGGTCGCTGCGCTTTAAGCACCCTTTATCAAGGCACCCATGGGTGCCTTTTTTTGTTTCAGATTTTGGAGATTGACCGTGAGCTACACCGCACCCGTGAAAGACATGTTGTTCAACATGCAGCATCTGGCCGCCATCGAGCGCATTGCCGCCATGCCCGGTTTTGAAGATGCCGGTTTGGAAACCGCGCAAGCGGTGTTGGAAGAATGCGCACGTTTCAACCAGGACGTGGTGGCACCGCTGAACTGGGAAAGCGATAAGCAACCTTCCAGTTT
>CANNRV010000119.1 GCA_947508145.1 Comamonadaceae bacterium | reverse complement strand
GCGTTGAACAAGCCGTCGCGCAAGCCGCTTTCGTGTGTGCCGCCTGCGCTGGTGGGAATCAGGTTGACGTAACTTTCACGCACCGGTGCGCCGTCTTCGGTGAAGGCCAAACACCATTGCGCGCCTTCGCCCTCGGCAAAACTTTCGTGACCGCTGTCGGCGAAACCTTCGCCATCAAACATTGGAATGAACGGGTCGGCGTTCAAGGTTTGCATCAGGTAATCGCGCAAACCGCCTTTGTACAACCAGGTTTGGCTGTCCTTGGCTTTTTCCTGCACCAGTGTGACGCTGACACCGGGCATGAGCACGGCTTTGCTGCGCAATAAGTGAATGAGTTCATTCAAGGGCAAAGCGGAAGATTCAAAGTATTTGGCATCCGGCCAGACCCGCACAAAGGTGCCTTGTTTGCGGTCGCCGCTCTCGGCTTTGCGGATTTTGAGTTTTTCAATGACATCGCCACCCTGGAACACCAGGTGCGCCGCCTGCCCTTCGCGGTAAGAGGTGACTTCCATGCGCTTGGCCAGCGCGTTGGTGACGCTGACGCCCACGCCGTGCAAGCCGCCGGAGAAGCTGTAGGCACCGCCGCTGCCTTTGTCGAACTTGCCGCCCGCATGCAAGCGGGTAAACACCAGTTCAATGACTGGGGCTTTTTCCTCGGGGTGCATGCCAAACGGGATGCCGCGCCCGTCGTCGTCAATGCCGATAGAGCCATCGGCAAACAGGGTAACGGTGATTTTCTTGCCATATCCCGCCAGCGCTTCATCGGCGGCGTTGTCAATCACCTCTTGGATGATGTGCAGCGGGTTGTCGGTGCGGGTGTACATGCCGGGTCGTTGTTTGACCGGCTCCAGTCCTTTGAGAACGCGTATCGACCCTTCGGAATATTCGGTGTGTTTGGTTGCCATGGAGGCAGATTGTAGACAGACCGCTGACCACATACTGGATAAAAGAACAGCTTATGATGCCCGGCAGCGAAAGCTAATCACTTATTCTCAAATTCGTTAAAGTAAAGACCATGCAAAACCCCTCCTCCCCCAAACTGCCCATGTGGCAGGTGCTGCTGTGCGGCGCTGTCATTGTGTCAATGGCCATGGGCATTCGCCACGGTTTCGGCCTGTGGCTACAGCCCATGACGCAGGAGATGGGTTGGGGCCGTGAGGATTTCGCCACCGCCATTGGTGTGCAAAACATCAGCTGGGGCTTGTTCGGTATTTTTTCAGGCATGCTGGCCGACCGTTTCGGTGCTTTTCGGGTAATGGTGGTCAGTGGTCTGCTTTACGCATTGGGGCTTTGGGGCATGGCGAACGCGGCCAGCCCGGCCTGGCTGGCGATTACCGCCGGGGTGATGGTCGGGGCGGCACAAGCCGGCACCACGTTTGCCATCGTGTTTGGCATCATCGGGCGCAATATTCCTATTGAAAAACGCTCCTGGGCCATGGGCGTGGTGTCAGCCGCCGGGTCCTTCGGTCAGTTTTTGCTGGTGCCAACCTCTACGTTCATGATTCTTCATTTCGGCTGGCACCAGGCATTGCTGGTGTTGGCGGCAGCCATGTTGTTGGTGCTGCCCTTGACCCTGGGCTTGCGCGAACCCGCCTTCGCCGGTGGACAAGCCCCGGTGCGCCAGCAAAGCATTTGGCAGGCGGTGCGCGAGGCCTTTGGCTACCGCAGCTTCCAATTGCTGATGGCGGGTTACTTTGTTTGCGGTTTTCAGGTGGTGTTTATCGGCGTACACATGCCAAGCTACCTGAAAGACCAGGGGCTGGAGCCACAAGTTGCAGGCACCGCCTTGGCGCTGATTGGTTTGTTCAATATCTTCGGCACCTATGCCACCGGCACGCTGGGACAGTACCTGCCGAAAAACCTGATCCTCTCAGGTATCTATATAGCGCGGGGCGTATTCATCAGTTTGTTTTTACTGCTGCCAATAAGCCCGCTCACCGTGTATTTGTTCGCCGCCGCCATGGGTCTGCTGTGGCTGTCCACGGTGCCGGTGACCAGCGCCATCGTCGCGCAAATCTTTGGCGTGGCGCATTTGTCCATGCTCAGCGGTTTTGTGTTCATGAGCCACCAAATCGGCAGCTACCTGGGTGTGTGGTTGGGCGGCTGGGTGTATGACCGCACCGGCAGCTACGACCTGGTCTGGTACCTGAGCATTGGTTTGAGCCTGTTTGCCGCACTCATCAACCTGCCGGTGCGCGAGGCCAGCATCGAACGACAGCCTGCTGCCGCATGAACAAGTTGACCCAGACTCATTGGCATATGCTGAAGGCAGGCTTGGTGCTCACCGCCTGTTTGGCCGTGTTCAGCTTGTATACCCAGCCTGTGTTTTTGCAGGCCTTGGCTAACCAGATATGGGGGTGCTTGTAATGCCCAACATCATCATCACCGGCGCGTCTGACGGCATAGGCGCAGAAATCGCCCGGCAACTGGCACGCCGTCACGGCTTGCAAGCGCTGCTGGTGCTGGCGGCACGCAACACCGCAGGGCTGCAATCGGTGGCCGCCGAATGCAAAGCACTGGGTGCCAGAACGCTGATTCTTCCCACCGATGTCACCGTCGAAGCGCAATGCAGGCATTTGGTGGAGACCACGGTACGCGAATGCGGTAGCTTGGACATTTTGGTGAATAACGCCGGTGTCTCAGCGCATGCCTTGCTGGCAGATGTGCCCACTGACAAACTCGGCTGGTACCACGACCTGATGCAAGTCAATTTATGGGGCAGCGTGTATTGCACCCATGCCGCCTTGCCCTATCTGAAAGAAAGCCACGGCCGCATCGTGGCGGTCTCTTCGCTGGCCGGGCTGGTCGGGGTGCCGGGTCGCACCGCTTACAGCGCCAGCAAATTTGCCATGACGGGGTTTTTCGAAGCACTGCGCACAGAGCTGCACGGCAGCGGCGTCAGCGTCACTCTTGCCTATCCCGGCGTGGTCGACACCCGCATTCGCATGAACGGCATGAACGCCCAGGGCGAGAAAGCCGGGCGAAGCGGCTTGAAAGAAGCCGGAGCCATGTCTGTTCACGAATGCGCCCGCCTGATCGTCGATGGCATGGTGCGCCGCAAACGCGACGTGGTCATGACCGCACAAGGCAAATTCGGCCGCTGGCTGAAATTACTGGCACCAAGCCTCGTCGACCGCTTGGCCATGGCCGCTGTCAAACCCGACTACCGTCCGAAATAATGTCCAGCCCTGCGCCTAAGCACGGTCAATCCAATCCGTCGGACTGGGTGTGTCGCTGGAGCCATTTGCTCGCGCCCGCCACCCGGGTGCTGGACCTGGCTTGCGGCCACGGCCGACATATGCAGTGGTTGCAACAACAAGGCTTTCACTGCCTGGGCGTGGACCGCGACCCGCTGGCGCTGCAAACCGCCGCTGCGTTTGGCGAGGTCTTGTCTGCCGATCTGGAAAACCAAGCCTGGCCGCTGAGTGGTCAACTGTTTGGCGGCATCGTGGTCACCAACTATTTATGGCGCAGTCTGTGGCCCGATTTACTCTCCTGCCTGCAACCCGGCGGCGTGTTGATTTACGAAACTTTTGCCATCGGCAATGAAACCGTGGGCAAACCGTCCAACCCGGATTTTTTGCTGCGCAACGGTGAATTGTTGAGCCTTTGCCGAAGCTTGCGGGTGCTGGCTTATGAAGACGGTTTTTGTGAACAGCCTGCGCGGTTTGTGCAACGCATAGTCGCGGTGTGCCCCGCCAGCGGCGCCCACGCTGAGACGGTGCGTTATCTGCTGCCGGGCTGAAACCTGTGGCCGACAGGGCTAAAGCTAGAATGGCATTCTTTGTCACGAATTGACAGTCCCATGGCACCTATCACCGGAAGCATTGTGGCCTTGGTCACCCCGATGCTTGAAGACGGCTCTATCGACTACCCACATTTGCGCTCATTGATCGACTGGCACATCAGCCAGGGAACCGATTGCATTGGTGTGGTCGGCACCACCGGTGAATCGCCCACCGTCACTGTCGAAGAACATTGTGAAATCATCCGCGTCTCGGTGGAACAGGCCGCTGGCCGTGTGCCCGTCATGGCCGGTTGCGGTGCCAATTCCACCGCCGAGGCGATTGAGCTGGCCTGTTTTGCCCGCCAAGTCGGTGCCGATTGCCAACTTCAAGTGGTCCCTTACTACAACAAGCCCACGCAAGAAGGCCAGTATTTGCATTTCCGCGCCATCGCCGAAGCGGTCGACCTGCCCATGGTGCTGTACAACGTGCCCGGGCGCACCGTCGCCGATATGCAGCACGACACAGTCATGCGGCTGGCGCAAGTCGACGGCATCATCGGCATCAAAGAAGCCACCGGTACCCTGGAACGTGCGCAATGGCTTATCCACGAAGCGCCTGAAGGCTTTTCTGTCTACTCCGGCGATGACGGCACCGCCGTCGCCCTCATGCTGTGCGGCGGACAAGGCAATGTCAGCGTGACCGCCAATATCGCGCCCAAGTTGATGCACGAGTTGTGTGTGGCGGCCATCGCCGGCAAAGCGCAAGAAGCCATGGCCATTCAATACCGCTTGCTGAATTTGCACAAACACCTTTTCACTGAAGCCAACCCCATTCCCGTGAAATGGGCCGCCTCCCGCATGGGATTGTGCGGCGGCACCATGCGTTTACCCATGACCCCGTTGTCCAGCCATTTACAACCGGCGCTTGAAGCCGTGCTGCGCAGTACCGGTCTGCTTTGATTTACCCTAAAGGACACAGTTTGATGTCATGTTTTTTGAACCACACCCTCCGTGCCAGCCTGGCGGCTAGCCTGATCGTCCTGCTGACAGCCTGCGGCTCCGTTATGGAGACCGATAAAGTCAATTACAAATCTGAAACCGAAGACAAGGCCGTTCCGCTGGAAGTGCCGCCCGATTTGTCCAAGCTGTCACGCAGCAAGCGTTACGAAATACCCGGCGGCTCCATCAGCGCCAAAAGCATGATGAACGAAGCCAAACAAGTGCCTGATGCCGAAACAGCTTCTTCCACCAGCCCGCTCAAACTTGGCGACATAGAAATCAAACGCGAAGGCTCGCAGTTGTGGCTGCAAGTGGACCGCTCGGCTGACGTTCTGTGGCCGCAAATCAAGGATTTCTGGAAAGAAAACGGTTTTGCTTTGGTCAAAGAAGAACAAACGGTCGGCTTGATGGAAACCGACTGGGCGGAGAACCGCGCCAAACTGCCCCAGGATTTTCTGCGCCGCAACCTGGGCAAACTGCTGGATTCACTGTATTCGACTGGTGAGCGGGATAAATTCCGCATCCGCCTGGAACGCACCACCGATAACAAAACTGAAATCTTCATCACCCACCGCGGGCTGATTGAATCCGGTGGCACACGCACGAGTAATCCGATCACATGGCAGCCGCGTCCCAATGACCCGGAATTGGAAAAAGAATTCATGCGCCGCCTGATGGTCAAGCTGGCCCCGGTTGATCCCAAAGCCCCCACGGTCACCGATCTCGCTTTGGAATTGCCACCAGTCAGCACAGCCAGCGAAGTTGTCATGGTGGAAGGCAAACCCACTGTCAAATTCAAACAAGGCTTTGATGTGACTTGGCGGCGTATCGGCCAGGCCTTGGACCGCAATGGATTCACCGTAGAAGACCGGGACCGCAGCCAAGGTTTGTACTTTGTACGTTACGTGGAAACCAATACCGAAGAAGAGCCGGGCTTTTTCAGCAAATTGTTCAGCAAAACCAAGCCGCAGCAAGGACCACAGCAATACCGCTTGAAAATCACCAACATAGATGCGCAAAACACCTCCATCGCCATCTTGAACACCTCAGGCGAACCCGATGGTTCTGTGACCGCAAACCGCATCGCCAAACTGCTGGTCAACGAACTGAAATAAGCCCAGGTGCTGCGCTTTAAAAACCTGGGCAGCGGCAGCGCAGGCAACGCCACTTTGGTGGAAGCCCGTTGCGGCCAGCAGGTATCCAGGCTGCTGATTGATTGCGGCCTGAGCGTGCGGGAACTGGGCAAACGCTTGAACGCAGCTGATCTGTCGATTGAGGATTTGGACGCGGTATTCATCACCCATGAACACGCTGACCACGTCGGCCATGTAAGGGCTTTGGCCAGCCGAACCGGGGTAGACGTGTGGATGAGCCGGGGCACAGCCTTGGCTTGCCAGTTGTCGGACTGGGATTTACCTGACACGCAATGGCATATCGCGCGGGACCAACAGGTGTTTGCGGTCGGCGCATTGGAAATCATGCCTTTCACTGTGCCGCATGATGCGCGCGAACCCCTGCAATTGCGTTGCAGCGACGGCGACCTGCGACTGGGTGTGCTGACTGACTTGGGCCACGGCAGCGCCCATGTGATCGAATCTTTGCAACATTGCCATGCCCTGCTGCTGGAATGCAACCACGATCCGGATTTACTGGCCCAATCCAGCTACCCGGCGTTTCTGAAAAAACGCATCGCCGGTCCGCAGGGGCATTTGTC
>CANNRV010000118.1 GCA_947508145.1 Comamonadaceae bacterium | reverse complement strand
TGAGCAGCACTACCCATGGCGCCAAGCCTTATTACTTTGTCCCCGAGCCTTCGCGCCATCCGGCCATGGCGGCATTGGGTTTGTTTTTCGTCATTCTGGGTGCAAGCCAGTGGGTGAACGATGTCAGCTGGGGCAAGTATTCCTTGCTGCTGGGCTTTGCCATTTGGCTGACCGTGTTGTTCCAATGGTTCAGCGAATCCATCCACGAATCTGAATCCGGTCAGTACGGTCGCAAGATCGAGTTGTCTTTCCGCTGGAGCATGAGCTGGTTCATCTTCTCCGAAGTGATGTTCTTCGGTGCGTTTTTCTCTGCCTTGTGGTGGGCTCGCGTTCATTCAGTCCCTGCGCTTGGCAACTTGGAAAATTCCTTGCTGTGGCCCGGCTTCAAGGCCGCTTGGCCCAGCGTAGTCGCAGGTGCTACAGCCTCACCTGCCGGCATCATTGAGCCGTTTCAAACCATGACACCGTTCTGGTTGCCCACCATCAACACAGCCTTGTTGTTGAGCTCAGGTGTGACTTTGACGATTGCCCACCACGCTTTGTTGGAAAACATGCGGGCTAAAACCATTCAGTTCATGTGGATCACTGTGTTGCTCGGCGTGATCTTCTTGGGTGTGCAAGGTTACGAATACTTCCATGCGTACCATGAAATGAACCTCAAACTCACCTCTGGTGTCTACGGTTCTACTTTCTTCATGCTCACAGGCTTCCACGGCTTCCACGTGTTTGTTGGCATGTTGATGTTGCTGTTCATCACCCTGCGTTTGCAAAAAGGCCATTTCACTGCGGATCACCATTTCGGTTTTGAAGGTGCTGCTTGGTATTGGCACTTTGTGGACGTGGTCTGGCTGGGCTTGTATATCCTGGTGTACTGGCTCTGATCTGAGCCTCTTCCAAAAGGGCCGCAATCGCGGCCTTTTTCTTTCAGCAGCTAGATATATTTCAGTTGGGTGTGAGCGGAATGCCAGTGGGTTGCAGCCAACCCATTTTCCAGGACAGCAAAATACATAGGAATAACACGATGGAGATACCGACCCGAAAAGCCAGCGCCCGCATCATGCGCTTGGTTTTGGGCGATCCTTCTTCGTCGCCGCGCATCATGAAAAAAAACGCTGTGGACAAGGCGGCCAGAATGCCTAGGAATGCGACGGCAATGAGTATGTTCATGGCGGCGATTATCCTGTGAATCCCATGACTGAAAACAGTGTTTCTGCAAAGGGTCATTGGCGCAAATGGCTGGTTTTGGCTGCGGCTCTGTTCTTCGCTGTGTTGACCGCCAGGCTGGGTGTGTGGCAGTTGTCCAGAGCAGAGCAAAAACTGGCCTTGCAGCAAGCCATCGATCAGCAAAGCACACTTCCCGTGTTGACCACTGCTGAATTACTGAACGAACCCGCGTTGTGGCAAAGCACGCATCGCCGTGTGCAGATAGAAGGCCAGTGGTTGCCTGAGCACACGGTGTACTTGGATAACCGCCAACACCATGGACAAGCCGGGTTTTGGGTGATGGCACCGTTTCGCTGGTCCACCGGTCAAGTGGTGTGGGTGCAGCGCGGTTGGGTGCAGCGTGACCTGCGAGATGCACGCAAAGCGCCGTCAGTGACAACACCCAGCGGGCAGGTGGTGATCACCGGACGGCTGGCTGCGGATTTGTCCCATATGGTTGAGCTCACGTCTGGTGTTGAGCCAGTATCCGGCGCAGCCAGAATTCAGGCCAATTTAGACCGGGCGCAAATGCAAGCCATGGTTTCCGATAAAGTCAGTGGCGTGTTGATTCAAACAGACGCTGACAGCGAAGGATTGAAGCGGGACTGGACCGTGGTGTCTGTGAGTGCAGACAAAAACACGGCCTATGCTTTTCAATGGTTTGCTTTGAGTGGTTTGATCACTTTCCTGTATGTGTGGTTTCAATGGATAAGGCCGTTTCGTCATGCACGAACCTAAGAACGAACACCCGTCGCAACAAGCACTTGGACTGACGGTTTACGATTTACCCGACCCGGTCCATGCCGCAGACGCGGACGCACGGCGCACGGCTGGCGGACGTTTGCGCATGCTCATGGTGATGCTGATTTGCGCCGCGCCCGTGGTGGCTTCCTACCTCACTTTTTACGTCATCAGGCCGCAAAACACCCGACAGTTCGGTGAATTGATATTGCCGGTCAAGCCCATGCCCGAGTTGACAGCTACTTCATTGACCGGGGACCAGTTGACACTCACTTCATTGAAAGGCCAGTGGCTGTTGGTCAGCGTCTCCAGCGCTGCTTGTGACCCGCAATGTCAAACCAACTTGTTATTGCAAAGACAGATTCGCGCATCATTAGGCCGCGAAAAAGACCGCACCGATTGGGTCTGGTTAATCACAGACGAAGCACCTGTTTCCAACGAGTTGAAAAACGGCTTGTCAGACGCGGTGGTGTTGCGCGTCACACCATCGCAATTGAGCACCTGGTTGCAAGCCGCCGATGGCCGCGCATTGAATGAACATTTGTATCTGGTTGATCCGCACGGCGATTGGATGATGCGTTTCCCGCCTGCCTTGACCATGGAACAGGCAGCGCCTTTGAAACGTGACTGGGACCGCTTATTGCGCGCCGCCGTTTCCTGGGACAAGCCCGGCAGGTAAATCCCATGAATAACGACAGTCTGTTCAATATCGCCCCCTTGCTGCAACTGCTGTTCACCGCAGTCTTGCTGGCCACCATCCCATTGACTTGGGTGTGGCTGAAAAACCGCCAAAGCCAGGTCACGCAAAGAATCCGCCACCTAACCTTGATCACTTTGTTTTTAACCTTTGACTTGGTGTTGTTCGGCGCATTCACCCGTTTGACCGATTCAGGCTTGGGTTGCCCGGACTGGCCGGGTTGCTATGGCCACGCCACCCCTGTTGGTGCAAGTGAACACATCGACCAGGCACAAGCCGCCATGCCCACCGGCCCGGTGACTTGGAAAAAATCTTGGATAGAAATGATTCACCGCTACCTGGCCATGCTGGTCGGTGCTTTGATTCTGACCTTGGCTGCGTTTTCATGGCGCACTGACCGCAGCCTGTGGGGCTGGCCATCGCTGACGTTGATTTGGGTGTGCGTTCAAGGCGCGTTTGGTGCGTTCACTGTGACCATGAAATTGTTTCCTTTGATCGTGAGCTTGCATTTGCTGGGCGGCATGCTCTTGCTGGTGTTGCTGATGCTGCAACTGGTGCGGCAACGACACGCGGCAGCGCAAGCGGAGCGTCGCCCGATGCCTGTTTGGGTATATGCCCTCAGTATGGTCAGCTTTGTCAGCGTCTTGTTCCAAGTCGGACTGGGTGCTTGGGTCAGCAGCAATTACGCGGTGCTGGCCTGTGACACTTACCCGATGTGCCAAGGCAGTTGGTTGCCTGACATGAATTGGGACAAAGCACTAGAGCTGTGGCGCGATTTAGGGCTGGATGCACAAGGTCAGCCTTTGCCGTTCCAAGCGCTGACGGCCATCCACATGCTGCACCGATGGCATGCTGTCTTGCCAGCGTTGCTGTTGCTGGTGCTGGCGTGGAAATGGGCGCAGCTGGGTTTGAAGCGCCAAAGCCATATGCTGGTCGCCTTGCTGGTGTTGCAGTTCATCACCGGTATTTCCAATGCGGTGCTTGGTTGGCCCATGCCAGCGGCTTTGATGCACACGGGATGCGCTGCGGGTTTATTGCTGGTGTTGACTTGGACGCTGGCCTCTACCTGGCCGCTTCGCTCGGACCGGATTGCAGCCACCTTCAACAGACACATGCTATGAAAAAGTTATCCGAATACTTACCAACGCGTTGGCAACAGTTCAACGCCTTGACCAAACCCAGGGTGATACAGCTGATCGTGTTTTGCGCGCTGATCGGCATGGTGCTGGCAGTGCCCGGCGTGCCCGGTTGGGCGGATGTCAAACTGGCCGCGATTGCGTGTTTTGGAATTTGGCTGGTGTCAGGTGCGGCGGCTGCGTTCAACTGCATCGTCGAACAAGCCATTGATGCCCGTATGAAACGCACGGCTTGGCGGCCCACAGCCAAAGGCGAATTGACCAACCGCGACACCTTGCTGTTTTCAGCGATTTTGTGTTTACTCGGCTCTGTGATTTTGTATGTCTGGGTCAACCCCTTAACTATGTGGCTGACCTTTGCCACCTTCGTCGGTTACGCGGTGATTTACACCGTCATCCTCAAGCCGTTGACACCGCAAAACATCGTCATCGGCGGCGCCTCCGGCGCAATGCCACCTGTGCTGGGCTGGGCGGCGATGACCGGCGATGTCGGCCCTGAAGCGCTGATTTTGTTTTTGATTATTTTTTTGTGGACACCGCCGCATTTCTGGGCCTTGGCGCTTTACCGGGTGGAGGACTACCGCAAATCCGGTTTGCCCATGTTGCCGGTGACCCATGGCAATGAGTTCACCCGTTTGCAAATCTTTCTCTACACCATCGTCTTGCTGGCCGCGTGTTTGATGCCCTTCATCTACCGCATGAGCGGTTGGTTTTATCTGGTCAGCGCTGTGATCTTGAGTCTGATGTTTTGCTGGTACGGCTGGGCGCTGTGGCGTGCATATTCAGACGAACTGGCCCGCAAAACTTTCAAGTTTTCACTGGTTCACTTAAGCCTGTTGTTCGCGGCTTTTTTGATTGACCATTACCTGGTCGGACTGTGAGCATGAACATGCAGAAATTTCTTGCGTGGCTTGTGCTCTGTGTGTTGTGCGCATGCTCACCAGACAAACCGGTGTTCAAGTCAATTGATTTGACAGGTGCGGACTACGCCCAAGGCTTTGAGTTACCAGACCAGTTTGGCCAAATGCGCACCATGGCCGACTTCAAAGGCAAAGTGGTGGTGGTGTTTTTCGGTTACACACAGTGCCCGGATTTTTGCCCCACCACCTTGAGCGAATGGGTGCAAGTCAAGAAAAGCCTGGGCGACAAAGCAGACTTGTTGCAGGCCGTGTTCATCACCTTGGACCCCGAAAGAGATACGCCTGAATTGTTGAAAGCCTATATGGCCAATTTCGATCCTGCTTTTTTGGCACTCATCCCCACGCTTGAACAACTGCCCGACTTGGCCAAGCGTTTCAAGGTGTACTACAAGAAAGTGGATTCATCCAGCCCGGGCGCTTACACCATGGACCACAGTGCAGGCACCTATGTGTATGACACCAATGGCCAACTGCGTTTGTACGCCCGCTATGGTTTGGGGCCTGCCGCCATGTCAGCCGATATCGCGCAGCTGTTGAAATAAAAAAACGCTTGCAAACAACAGTCTGCAAGCGCTTGTTTCAGTACTGAAAAGCTCAGGCGTATTCGAGCAAAGCGGCTTTCATTTTTTTCATCGCCGCCACTTCAATTTGGCGGATGCGCTCGGCGCTGACACCGTATTCAGCAGCCAACTCGTGCAGCGTCATGCCGCCGGAGTTGTCGTCATTCACTTTTAACCAGCGCTCTTCCACGATACGGCGGCTGCGATCATCCAGCACGGCCAATGCCTGTGTGATGCCATCGCTGGACAGCAAGTCGCGCTGGTGGGCTTCGATCATGGCCGTGGGTTCGTGGTGCGTGTCTGCCAGGTAGGCGATGGGGCCAAAGGCTTCTTCGCCGTCATCGTTCGGGCTGGGGTCGAGCATCACATCGCCACCGGCCATGCGGGCTTCCATCTCAATCACTTCTTCACGCTTGACATTCAGTTGCTCGGCCACGCTGTCGATTTGCAATTCCGTCAGCGTGTTTTTCAAGGCGGCATCATGGTCTTCGCCTGCATCCGCGCGGAAACCTTGCTTCATGGAGCGCAGATTGAAAAACAGTTTGCGCTGTGCCTTGGTGGTGGCCAGCTTCACCATGCGCCAGTTTTTGATGATGTATTCGTGGATTTCCGCCTTGATCCAGTGCATGGCGTAACTGACCAAGCGCACGCCGTGGTCCGGGTCAAAACGCTTGACCGCTTTCATCAGGCCGACATTGCCTTCTTGGATCAGGTCGGCGTGGGGCAGACCGTAGCCAGCGTATTGGCGGGAGATTGAAACCACCAGGCGCAGGTGCGACAAAATGAGTTTGCCTGCGGAGTCCAAGTCGTTGTTTTCTTTGAGTTTCTTAGCGAATTCCTGTTCTTGCTCCAGCGTCAGCATGGGCAAGCGGTTCACAGCAGATATATAAGCGTCCAAATTTCCCAGCGGGGGCAAAACAGCCCAGGGATTGGCGGCCAAATTGGCTTGAGAGGGAACTGAAACAGCAAGTGCGGTCATGTGTTGTCCTTGTCGGTATGGCGACCGGTCGATCTTAGCACTCTTGATGTGAGAGTGCTAATAATGCTTGGCAAACCCACCACTGAAACCCACCGAACCCTCAATACGAATACCTTCGTTCCATTTCGCCATGCGCTCAGACCTGGCAAACGAGCCGACTTTGAGCTGGCCGGTGTTCCAGCCGGTGGCCAGATGAACAATCGCGGTGTCCTCGGTTTCGCCGGAGCGGGCGGAGACCACCATGCGCATACCGGCGGCCCGGGCGCT
>CANNRV010000117.1 GCA_947508145.1 Comamonadaceae bacterium | reverse complement strand
GTGCGCGGATGCGGTCATCCACCACAGTGACGGGTTTGGCCACAGTGTGCAGGCGGGGATCGGGGTAGGAAAGAATGGGTAGTAAAGCCATGGGCCTATTGTCGCTTTTTTGGATGGCCGGGGTAAAGCCACGGTTACAAAAACAAAAGCTTTGAATCACACCGCTGGCGCAGCAGGTGTTTACGCTGAGCGTCTTCATTTTGAAAGGCACGCTATGGAAGACGTTCTCTTGCAGTCGCACAGCACAGCAGTCTCTGACAAACCCAAGTGGCAAGACTGGTTGCGCTTGAGTCTGACACCGCACATTGGTTTGCAAATGCAGCACCGGTTGGTGACCGTGTTTGGGTCTGCATCTGCGGTGTTCGAACAATCGGAATTAAGTCTGCAAACACAGCTCAGCGAAGCACAAGCGCGGGCCTTGCAGCAATTCCCGCCGGACTGGGACCAGGTGTTGCAGCGTACACAGGCGTGGCTGGCTCAGTCACAGCCGGGGGTAGAACAAGCCATTTGGACTTGGGACCATGACGACTACCCCAAGAGTTTGCGCGAGTTAGATGACCCGCCCTTGCTGCTGTTTGTGCAAGGACGAGTGCATTTGCCCTGCTGGCAGGGCGTGGCGGTGGTGGGCAGTCGCAACCCGACACCGCAAGGCAAAGAGAACGCCAAAGCCTTTGCGTCGCAGTTGCAACTGGCAGGCTGTTGCATCGTCTCCGGTCTGGCCATGGGCATTGACGCAGCGGCGCATGTCGGCGCATTGCAATTCGCGGCAGAACACCGCTGTGCCACCGTGGCGGTGGTGGGCACGGGCTTGGATCAGGTGTATCCGCGCCAACACCATGCGTTGGCGCAACAGGTGGCGCAACACGGTTGGTTACTCAGCGAACTGCCGCCGGGCACGCCGCCGCTGCCGCACCATTTCCCGCGTCGCAACCGGTTGATTGCCGGTTTGAGTTTGGGCGTGCTGGTGGTGGAAGCCGCGCTCAAATCTGGTTCCTTGATCACAGCGGACATGGCGGCATCTCAAGGCAAAGAAGTGTTTGCCATCCCCGGTTCTGTGCATTCGGTGTTGTCGCGCGGCTGTCATGCTTTGTTGCGTCAAGGTGCCAAGTTGGTGGAGTCTGCGGCGGATGTTTTAGAGGAGTTGCCGGTGTTCACTTCATCGCAAGTGCAAATGCATTTGCCCCTGTCGCATCAAACCGTGTCGGACCCGATGCACAAAGCCTTGTTGAAAGCCATGGGCAGTGACCCCATCAGTTTGGAGATGCTGTTGTTGCGCGGTGGTTTTTCATTGGAAGATGCATTGGCCGGTTTGCAAAGCTTGGCGGATCAGGGGCGGGTGGCGCACATGCCCGGCGGTCTGTACCAGCAAATTGTGTGAGGCTATTGTGGGTTGTGCGCATCAAACTACCCGAACACCTGCCATTTGTTCTCGGTCTGCGGTGAGAGGGTTTGAAACAGGTTATATTGCAGACATGTTCGATGTCCTTGTTTACGTTTACGAACACTACTGGCGTGGTGATGTCTGTCCCGAGTTGCCGCTGCTGGGCCGCAAGCTCAGCGCCGCAGGCTTTGAAGCCGACGAAATTCAACAGGCCTTGTCTTGGTTGGCTGGTCTTAACAGCGCCGCCCAACACGCCGACCTGATTCATGTGCACCAACAACATGTGCCCAGCGCTTATGCGCAATCGCCTTTGAGCATGCGCGTGTACTCCGAAGCCGAACAGCAGCATCTGGGCTCGCAATGCTTGGGCTTCATCACCTTCATGGAAAGCGCGGGTGTCATGTCAGCGCAAATGCGCGAGATTGTGGTGGACCGCGCCATGGCCGTCACCGATCACCCGGTAGGTTTAGACGATTTGAAAATCATTGTGCTCATGGTGTACTGGAGCGCAGGCATTGAGCCGGATGCGCTGGTGCTTGATGAGTTATGCGACGACAACGTCGACCGCGTCGCCCACTGATCAACCCGCACACACGAAAAAAAAGCAGCCCGTGTGGCTGCTTTTTTCTTGGCCGGTGACTTACACCACAGCGCCAGCGTTCGGATCATTCGGGTCTTCTTCCGTACCGTCTTTTTTCACATGCTTGATCAGGTCTTCGCGTTTGATGCCCAGCCACATGGCGATGGCGGCGGCCACAAACACCGATGAATAAATGCCAAACAAAATACCAATCGTCAGCGCCAGCGCAAAGTAATGCAGTGTCGCGCCGCCGAACAACAGCATGGACAAGACCATCAGCTGCGTGCAACCGTGGGTGATGATGGTGCGGCTGATGGTCGAGGTGATGGCGTTGTCGATGATCTCTATCGTGCTCATTTTGCGAAAGCGACGGAAGTTCTCGCGCACCCGGTCAAAAATCACCACCGACTCGTTTACTGAATAGCCCAGCACCGCCAACACAGCGGCCAGCACAGGCAATGAAAATTCCCATTGGAAAAACGCGAAGAAGCCCAGAATGATGATGACATCGTGCAAGTTGGCGATGATGCCGGCCACCGCGTATTTCCACTCAAAGCGGATGGCCAGGTAAATCATGATGCCGATCACCACAAAGGCCAGCGCTTTCAAGCCGTCAATCGCCAACTCGTCGCCGACTTGCGGGCCCACAAATTCGGTGCGCTTGAGCACGGCTTGTGCGTCAGTGGTTTTCAGCGCCGCCATCACGCGCTCGCTTTGCTCGGTGGCGGTCGAGCCTTTGGCCGCAGGCATGCGGATCAGCACATCGCGGGCCGAACCGAAGTTTTGCACTTGCACATCCGCATAACCCAGCGATGCAATTTGCGCACGCATCGGGTCGAGGGCCACCGGTTGTGAAAAGCCGACTTCCATCAAGGTGCCGCCGGTGAATTCCACCGACAAATGCAGGCCCCGGCTGAACAGGAAAAACACCGCCGCCAGAAAAGTGATGAACGACACCGCGTTGAACACCAGCGCATGGCGCATGAACGGTATGTCGCGTTTGATTTTGAAAAATTCCATGCTGTTTCCTTGTTCGTCAGGGCGGCTGTTGCAACGCCTTGGGTATGCGGTTGATCAGTCTGCTTTGGCGCGTTCGATGGCTTTGGCAGTCAGATCATCTGGCCGCCACACGGTGCCAATAGACACGGTTTGCAAACGCTTTTGACGGCCGTACCACAGGTTGACCAAGCCGCGTGAGAAAAACACCGCCGAGAACATGCTGGTCAGAATGCCCAAGCAATGCACGACGGCGAAACCGCGCACCGGTCCAGAGCCAAATGCCAGCAAGGCCAGACCGGCAATCAGCGTGGTGACGTTGGAGTCCAGAATAGTGGACCAAGCGCGGTCGTAACCGGTGTGAATGGCGGACTGCGGTGCCGCGCCATTGCGCAATTCTTCGCGCACACGTTCGTTGATCAGCACGTTGGCATCAATCGCCATGCCCAGCACCAGCGCCATCGCCGCCATGCCCGGCAGCGTGAGCGTTGCCTGCAACATGGACAACACGGCCACCAGCAGCAGCAAATTGACCGCCAGCGCAATGCTGGAGATCACGCCGAACAGCAGGTAGTACACGCACATGAACACCGTGACGGCCAAAAAGCCCCAGGTTACGCTGTCAAACCCTTTGGCGATGTTTTCTGCACCCAGTGACGGGCCGATGGTGCGTTCTTCAATGATTTCCATGGGTGCGGCCAGCGAACCGGCGCGCAACAACAAAGAAGTGTCAGCAGCTTCAACCGTGCTCATGCGACCGGAAATCTGCACCCGGCCACCGCCGATTTCAGAACGAATCACCGGTGCGGTGACGACTTCGCCCTTGCCCTTTTCAAACAACAAAATCGCCATGCGCTTGCCCACGTTTTCACGCGTCACGTCTTTGAATATGCGTGCGCCTTTGGCGTCCAGCGTCAAATGCACAGCGGCTTCTTGTGTCTGGTTGTCAAAGCCGGGCTGGGCATCGGTGAGGTTTTCGCCGGTCAGCATGACTTGCTTTTTCACCACCACCGCCTGGCCGTTGCGGTCCAGGTATTTTTCTGCGCCGAATGGCACAGCGCCGCTGCCGACTTCGGCTGATCGCGCTTCGCTGCTTTCATCCACCATGCGGATTTCCAGCGTGGCGGTGCGACCCAGAATGTCTTTGGCCTTGGCCGTGTCTTGAACGCCGGGCAGTTGCACCACGATGCGGTCCAAGCCTTGCTGTTGAATCACCGGCTCGGCCACGCCAAGTTCGTTGATACGGTTGTGCAGCGTGGTGATGTTTTGTTTCAGCGCCTGGTCTTGCACTTTGCGACCGGACTCGGGCTTGAGCTTGGCGCTCAACACCACGTCACTGCCTTGCGTGGCCGTGGTGCTCACCAGTTCAGGGAATTGGTCGCGCAGCAAATTGGCGGCGGCTTCAGCAGCGGCTTGCTCGCGAAACACGATGTCAATTTGTTCGCCGTTGCGCGAAATACCGCCGTGGCGAATGTTTTTCTCACGCATCAGCGTGCGCATGTCGCCGGCCAGCGATTCAGCTTTTTTGGTCAACGCGGCTTGCATGTCGACTTGCAACATGAAGTGCACGCCGCCGCGCAAATCCAGACCCAGGTACATGGGTGCGGCCCGCAGGCTGCTGAGCCATGTCGGTGTGCGCGCAATCAAGTTCAGCGCCACGATGTATGAGGGGTTGTCGGCCTCGGTGTTCAGCGTGCGCTGAATCGCGTCCTTGGCTTTCAGTTGTTCATCGGTGGATTCGAAACGCACTTTCAGAGAATTGTTTTCCAGCGTCAGCATGGAAGCGGTCAAACCGGCGGCTTTCAAAGCCTCTTCCACTTTGCCTTGCACGCCCAAATCGACCTTGACGCTGGCGCGCCCGGGGGAGACTTGAACCGCAGGCGCTTCGCCGAAAAAGTTCGGCAGCGTGTAGACACTGCCCAGCAGCACGGCGATCAGAATGACCAGGTATTTCCAAAAGGCGTAACGGTTCATGGCGATGACGATTTATTTGATAGAGCCCTTGGGCAGTACTTGCACCACGGCAGCGCGTTGCAATTGAACAGTGACACCGTTGCCCACATCCAGGCCGATTTGTTGTTCGCCCAGTTGAGCGATCTTGCCAAGCATTCCGCCGGTGGTGACAACTTCGTCGCCCTTGGCCAGCGCGTCCAACATGGCTTTGAGTTCTTTTTGGCGCTTCATTTGCGGGCGGATCATGACGAAATACAGCACCACAAACATCAGCACCAGCGGCAGCATGCTCATGAGGGATGAAGACAAGTCATTGGCGGGGGCCGCAGCAGGGGCGGATTGGGCGTAAGCAGTCGATATCAGCACAGAATTTCTCCTCGTTCAGGCAACCGGCGATTGTATGCGGTTGGTATTACCTGTTTATTCGTGTCTGTCGTTATGACCTGTCTTGGTTTGTTGAATCAGAGTTGAAGCGAATCACATAATCTTTTGGCAAGACAAGCATTACTCATATTTAGATGGTATTTGTTTTGAACGAGGCAGTGCATCAATGCATGACTGCAATGATTTGTAGTAGGTCCAATATTTAAAGCCTTGAGATGTCTCATGCCCAACTACAACGCTACCGTTAGGTGCTTCGTTAACTTTTGCAAACTCTCCCCACGACTGTAAGTCTCGAATCCTGTCAGCAGGTGACATTTCAGATTGAAAACAGTTGGCACGATTTATATCGTGACCATACCAATTTTTCTTGATCGAGTAATTCCTGCTTCATGTGGTTCATTCGCCAACAATTCTTCTTGAGCGATACACCGATCAAACTCATTGCGAGAACAAAATTACGGGGTCAGCAGAATGCGTCACTTTGGTAAATGGGCGTTACTTGTTTCCCATGACGACACCCAATTTATTACTGTGCTGATGCTTAAATATGATGGAGTGGCATCATTCAAGCAGCAACCTTGACTGTCTGACGAATCAATACCTCAGCCGAAATGTCCAGACCTTCGTTCAGCCTGCGGATCATGTTGAGAGACAGCGGCCGTTTTCCGGCCAATACCTCATACACCCGATTCAATGAGCCTATGTAGGGCACCAGGTCTTTCACGGTCAAGCCGGATTGATCCATGCGGAATTTGATGGCTTCTATGGGGTCCGGGGGATCGATCGGGTAGTGTTTTTTTTCATAAGCCTGCACCAGTGTTCCTAACACGTCCAGACGCTCACCCTCTGGGTCATCGAAGGCCGGGTCAAAGTCTATCAGTGCAGATATTTCATGCAAACAGGCAAGGTAATCTGATTCGGTGCGAATGGCGTTGATTTGCATTTTCAATCTCCTTTGAATTGATCTACAACGGCGGCATCCACCTTGTCATAGTCAGCGTGCGTGCCAATGAACTTCACATAGACGTATTGCATGCGGTATGCAATCGCCACAATCAGCCGATAGTCGTTGCCTTTGATATTGAAAACAACCCGATTCTTGGCAATGATGCTGGCGTTTGGGTAACGGTTCTTGACATCTTGTGGTGAAGTCCAATGTGCCTGTCGGGCTTCTGCAAGCCAAGCTTTCAGCGGGCTCTCAGCCTCTCTGTGCCCGGGTCGGCGCCAGAAAGATTCAAGGTTACGCAAGGCTACTATGTGCATGAATGAAGTTTAGTCCCAAAATGGTATAAGCGCAAGTGTCAG
>CANNRV010000116.1 GCA_947508145.1 Comamonadaceae bacterium | reverse complement strand
GCTTCGACGCACATCACACCGTTGTAGCCTTCAAACACAAAATCTTCGACGCGCAATTCTTCGGCATGGAAGTCCACGGTTTCGAGCACATCAATCACCGTGGGCAACATTTTTTTGGTGAGCGTGAAAGTGCTGTCGTGCTTGGGGTCGCAACCAATTTGCAGTACCCGTTTACCCAGTCTGGAAAAGGCGGCCGATAGGTTGGAGGAGGTGGTGCTTTTGCCAATGCCGCCTTTACCGTAAATGGCAAACACTTTGGCATTGCCAATCTTCACACTGGGGTCGAGCTGCACTTGCACGCTGCCCTCGCCGTCGGGGCGTCCACCGCGTTTGATTTGGCTGACGGGAATGCTGGCGGTTTCAATCATGGTGTTTTTCCTGTGAGGACTTCATCGGCTGAAATGGGCTTTGGCTTCGTACATGGTCTCTACCGTGATGCGCGACACACCGCGTTCACGGGCAAATAACTCGGTGTTGCGACGGGCTTTGCCGCGCACAAAAAACGGGATTTTTTTCAATTCTTTTTCGGCTTCCGGGGCCCAGTCGGTGGTGTCGCTGCCTGCGCTGACTGCTGCCGCGTCTGGCGACACATGGATTTGTTCGGCCTGCTGGCTTGGCGTGTCCGGCATCACCACAGCCGCCACAGGTGTGCCGTGGCCTGAACCCAGGTGAGACGGTGCTGCACCGTCGTGGAACTCGAAGTCTTCGCGGAACATGCCGAGCAAGTGTTCTTCCAAGCCCATCATCAGCGGATGCACCCAGGTGTCGAACAGCACATTCGCGCCTTCAAAACCCATTTGCGGCGCGTAGCGGGCCGGGAAATCCTGCACATGCATGGGCGCGGAAATGACGGTGCACGGAACGCCCAAGCGCTTGGCAATATGGCGTTCCATTTGCGTGCCCAACAGCAACTCGGGCTGCAAAGCTTTGACCTGGTCTTCGACTTCCAGGTAGTCGTCGGTGATCAGCGCTTCGATGCCGTAGAGCTTGGCTGCGTCGCGCACTTCGCGGGCGAATTCGCGGCTGTAGGTGCCCAGACCCACCACTTCAAAACCCATCTCTTGGTGCGCCACACGCGCGGCTGCGATGGCATGGGTGGCATCGCCAAACACAAACACGCGTTTGCCGGTCAGGTAGGTGGAGTCCACCGATTTGGCATACCAACGTGCACGCGACGATTGCAAGAATGCTTCGCGGCTTTGCGCCGGGTCGGCCTGGCCTGCGAGTTGTTGCACTTCAGCGATGAAGTCCAGCGTGCCGTTCACGCCATAGGGAATGCATTGGGTGAACGGCTGGCCGCAGCTGCGTTGCAACCATTGCGCTGCGGTGCGTGCGAGTTCGGGGTAGAGCACCACGTTGAAATCGGCTTCGGGCAGGCGGCGTATGTCTGCGACGCAAGCTTCTAAAGGTGCAACCACATTCACTTGTATGCCAAGCTCGTTCAGCAGCGAACGGATTTCTTTGATGTCGTCGCGGTGTCTGAAGCCCAGCGCTGTTGGCCCCAGTATGTTGCAGACCGCTTTGCGGCCTTCGAGCGGCGTGCGGTTGTGACCGGCGGGCACCAAGGCACGCACCAGGTGGTAGAAAGTTTCAGACGCGCCCCAGTTTTCTTTGCGCTGGTAGGCAGGCAGTTCGAGCGCGACCACGGGAATGGGCAAATTCAAAGCCAGCGCCAAGCCACCGGGGTCGTCTTGAATCAACTCTGCGGTGCAAGAGGCACCGACCAGCATGGCATTGGGCTTGAAGCGAGCGTGTGCTTCGCGGGCCGCGTCTTTGAACAACTCGGCGGTGTCGCCACCCAAGTCGCGTGCCTGGAAGGTGGTGTAAGTGACTGGCGGGCGGCGCGGCAAGCGCTCGATCATGGTGAACAGCAAATCGGCATAGGTGTCGCCTTGCGGCGCATGCAACACGTAATGCACATCTTTCATGGCCGTGGCCACACGCATGGCGCCGACGTGAGGCGGTCCTTCGTATGTCCAGAGAGTGAGTTGCATGGGCTGTGTTCCTCAGGCGGCGAGTTTGATGCGACGGCGCAGCGGGCGGCTGAACAACTCAGCCAGATCTGCTGCTTGCTCGTAGCCTTGGATGGGGGTGAACACCAGCTCGATGGCCCATTTGGTGGTCAGGCCTTGTGCTTCTAAAGGATTGGCCAGACCCAGCCCGCACACCACCAGGTCGGGTGCGTCTGCGTGGCAGCGGTCGAGCTGGTTTTCCACATGCTGGCCTTCGGTGATGCGACTGCCATCGGGCAGCATGGCCAGTTCTTCGGCCATCAGTTTGCGGTGCAGATAAGGCGTGCCGATTTCCGACAAGGCCATGCCCATTTCGCGGTGCAGAAAACGCGCCAGCGGAATTTCCAGTTGCGAATCGGGGAAGAAAAAGATTTTTTTGCCTTCCAGTTGGCTGCGTTGGCGGGCCAGTGCGGCTTCGGCGCGTTGTCTGGGGGCGCGGGTCACGGCATCGAAGCTGTCTTGGCTGACACCAAACGCATTGGCAGCGGCTTGCAACCAGGCGGTCGTGCCTTCTACGCCCAGCGGAAACGGTGCGGCCAAGCGCTTGGCACCCCGGGCCTCCAGCGCCAAAGTGGTGTCGGGCAAAAACGGTTGTGCCAGTAAAAACACGGTGTCAGGGCCGACTTCAGGCAAGACCGTGCTGTTGCGTGGCGGGAAAAAATCCACGTCGCGTATGTCCATGTCGTTCAACAAGCGGCGCATCTGGTCTTCGACGATGTCCGCCAATGTCCCCACCACCATCAAACGCGGTTTGGAATGCGGCGGCAAGGTGGGCAGCACCGGCACCATGGATTGCAAGCAGGTGTCTTCGCCTTGGGTGAACGTGGTTTCAATGCCGCTGCCGGAATAGTTGAGCACCCGCACACTGGGGTTGAACTGGCGGCTCAGGCGTTCGGCGGCACGCGACAAATCCAGCTTGATGACTTCGGAAGGGCAGGAGCCAACCAGAAACAGGGTGCGTATGTCGGGGCGGCGTGACAGCAATTTGTCGACGACTTTGTCGAGTTCGTCATTGCAGTCGGCCAGACCGGCCAGATCCCGCTCGTCGATGATGGCAGTGCCGAAACGCGGCTCGGCAAAAATCATCACACCGGCGGCGGACTGAATGAGGTGAGCGCAGGTGCGCGAGCCGACCACCAGAAAAAATGCGTCTTGGATTTTGCGGTGCAACCAGATGATGCCGGTCAGGCCGCAAAACACCTCGCGTTGGCCGCGTTCGGTGGTGATCACCGGAGAAGAGGCGCAAGCAATGTTGTCAGCGCGGATGGGAATGGTGACTGCGTTCATGCGGCCAACTCCTTTTGCAGCGCCAGCGTGGCACGCTCTTGCACACGGGCGGCGCGCAGTTTGAGCAGAAATTGACCAGCGTTAATCGCATAGGCCGCGTAAGCCGCCAGCGCCAGCAGCAACTGTTCGCGGGTGCTCATGTTGCCGGTGTACAGGCTCCACAAATACGCGGTGTGCAGGCCCAGCACCAGAAAGCTGAACACGTCTTCCCAGAAAAACGAAGGGGCGAACAGCCATTTGTCGAACACCACTTTTTCCCAGATAGAGCCAGTCACCATGATGGTGTAGAGCACCAGGGTTTTGAACACCACCGACCAGACGGCGGCGGTTTCGCCTTGACCGGTGACCATGAAGCGGGCAATCAGACAGACGCTGACGGCAAACACAATGAACTGAAAAGCAGCCAGAAACCCCTGCACCGGCGTCCAAATGGTCGCATCGCGGCGGGCGCGTTCTTGCGGGGTGTACAAACCGGCGCTGACGACCGGTTGTTGAACTTCGTGCATAAGGGCTTCAGGTCAATGGCTATGAATCGACTTTAGAGTCAGAACCGCAATGTGTCAACTTAAATTGACGTTATTTAAAGATGACAGATATGGGGTTTTCCCTAGATAGGTGATGTCTAAAAACGCTGACACTAAAGCGCTTCATCCCACCAGTTGGCTTTCGCGCCTGAGAAAAGAGGTCAAGTGGAACTCTCGATCAAATCAGACATCAATCAACCTCTGCGTCAGGCCTTGGTCTCACATGTGATTCCCCAATTGCTGGATACAAGCACACGAACAAGCGACAAAGTGCCGTTTTCATTGGTTCACAGCGAAGAACTGGGCAAGTTGTGCCTGGATGCGGATGCCCTGAAAGCCGAGCGTTTTGTGCGTCAATTGCTGGCCCACGGACACGATATTGAAAGCCTGTACCTGCATGCCATTCCTGAAGCCGCGCGTTTGTTTCACGATTGGTGGGCCTCGGATGAGATTGACTTTATTTCGGTCACGCGGGGCATTTTTCAATTGGAGCAACTGGTCTACAGCCTGAGCGCCGAATTTGTCTTGGGCGGCAACCTGAAATTCTCCGGCGGACAACTCAATGCCTTGCTGGTCAGGCCGCCAGGCTCGCACCATTCGCTGGGTTTGCTGATACTTTCACAGTATTTCCGCCGACGCGGCTGGCAGGTGTTCAGCGCCAACCAATTCACCGCTGACGACATGTTGGGCGCAGTTCGCTCCGAATGGGTGGATTTAATCGGCATTTCGCTGTCAGAAGACAAACAAATCCCGGTCATGAAAAAGCTGATTGCCAAATTGCGCCAGCGTTGTAGCAACCCGCATGTGCAGGTGATGGCCGGCGGGCCTTTGCTGCGGACCTGCAAAAACCTGGCCGAACTGTTGGGGGCGGATTTTGCGTGCTTGCACGCGGATCAGGCGCATTGGCATGCGCTTGAACAATTGAAAAAGACCCCAATGTCATCAGCTGTCAGGCAGGCCAGATCTTGAAAAGTGTCAATCTGTCAATAAATGGTGGATAGAATGCATTCGGAATGGAGAACCTTCTGTTTTTTTAAAATGATGACAGATCCAAACGTGATCTGTTTTACTGTGTCACCAGTGAAAACTCCATAAAGTGAATATATTTCCCTTACCAGAAAGCCAAATCCATTCGTTGTTGACAACCCTGTCGGATGTCACGATGTTGTTGGATGCCCAAGGGCTGGTGTTGGACCTGACCGTGTCAGGTCGCGAATTGCAGCGCATGAACCTCAAAGCCTGGCAAGGCAAGCCGCTGCTTGACATGGCAAGCTTGGACAGCAAAGAAAAATTACAAAGTTTGCTGGCCTTGCCCGATCAAAACGCAGGCAGCGTCTGGCGGCATGTCAATTTCACTGCCGGCGCAGACGATGTGCCCTTGCAATTGATGGCCGTAGCTCAACCCCAAACCCAGCAAACTTTGTTGTTCGGACGCGATTTGAGCGGCGTGTCGCAAATGCAGCGGCGGCTGGTGGAATCGCACCAGTCCATGGAGCGCGACTACCTGCGATTGCGCCACATGGAAGCCCGCTATCGCTTGTTGTTCGAATCGGTGTCAGACCCGATTTTGGTGGTCGATGTGGCGCAAAGCCGTGTCATGGAAGCCAACCAGGCCGCCCAACAGATGTTCAAAGACGTGGTCAAGCGTTTGCCCGGTACCGACATCTTCCAGTGCTTCGAGCCGTCGGCGCGTGAGCCCATGGAAAACCTGTTGCGCTCGGCACAGGCATCGGGCCGCATGGAAAGCGCCCGGGTGCGCAGTTTGAAATCCGAGCAGGATTGCCAACTGCACGCCTCCGTGTTCGTGCAAGAGGGCGGCCCGCAGTTTTTGTTGCGCTTGCAAGCCATGTCAGTCGCGGCCAAAGCCGACATTGCCTCACCCGCCGCAAACTGGTTTCAGCATGCGCTGGAAAACGCCCCGGTGGGTTTTGTGGTCACCGACCGCACCGGTTTGGTCAAGGCCTGCAACACCGAGTTTTGCGGCTTGCTCGGCTTGAGCGCACCGGGTCAATTGGTCGACAAAAATTTAGAAGATTTCATGGCCCGGGGCGCGGTGGATTTGGGCGTGCTGCTCAACAATTTGCGCCAGTCCGGCATCGTGCGCGGTTTTGCCACCGAATTACGCACCATGGTCGGTGTGCAAGTGCCGGTGGACGTGGCCGGTGTCAGCTTAAGCAGCGATGAGCCCACCTACGGTTTTTTCATCAGAGACATACAACTGGGGCGCGGCAGCATGAAGCCCGCCACCTCCGGCATGGCCGATTCAGTGGAACAGTTGTCTCAGTTGGTCGGGCGCATGCCGATGAAAGACATCGTTGGCGAAACCAGCACCATGATCGAACGCATGTGCATTCAAGCGGCACTGGAACTCACCCACAACAACCGGGCTTCAGCCGCAGAAATGCTGGGCCTGTCGCGCCAAAGCCTGTATGTCAAATTGCACCGTTACGGCATCGTCTCGGAAACTGACTCAGAGTAAACCCTAGACAGCGCCAAAAAGCGTCAACTTAGATTGACATATGGCCTTGTCAGACTAAAAATGGGGTGATGCAATTTCCCCAGGCTTCTGCCGTCTTACAACTGTTCAAACCGGTCACCTGGTTTCCGCCCATGTGGGCGTTTGCATGCGGCGTGGTGTCTTCCGGTCAAGCTTTTTCAGACCGTTTATGGCTGATATTCAGCGGCATTGTGTTGGCCGGGCCCATGGTCTGCGCCACCAGCCAGGCGGTGAACGACTGGTTTGACCGGCATGTGGATGCGATCAACGAGCCCAACCGCCCGATTCCCTCAGGCCGCATTCCCGGGCGCTGGGGTTTATACATAGCCGTGATTTGGACCGCTGTGTCTTTGGTCTGGGCTTGGCAACTCGGCCCTTGGGGCTTCAAAGCCAG
>CANNRV010000115.1 GCA_947508145.1 Comamonadaceae bacterium | reverse complement strand
ACGAGAGCTATTACCGGTATTGACTACGAACGAAAAAATGCAAATACAGCCCAATCCCTTCTAAGATCAATCCGTTAAATTTTTTTAGAAAGATTGCAATGAAAAAATCTATTATTTCGATTTTGATCTGTGCTCTCCCCTTTGCAGCCATTGCTGCAGAACCTGCGACAAGTACAAGTGGCGGTAGTGCAGCATCTGGTGGCGGTGCAGCAGCTGGTGGCGGTGCAGCAGCTGGTGGCGGTGCAGCATCTGGTGGCGGTGCAGCAGCTGGTGGCGCTGCCGGCGGTGCAAGTGCAATTGGTGTATTGCCTGCCGCTCTGGCCGGTTCGGGGGCCCTGATTGGCGTGGGTGTGCTTGCAGTTGCCGCCGTTCTGGGCAGTGGATCCAATTCAAGTAATTCAACACCCAATACCAAGTGATGATCGCCATGCGAAAAAACCCCGTCAGGGGTTTTTTTCTTCCTGCCAATGCGCCTATTTGAAAAACATTTTCAAACGCATATCCACTTTCGTTTCAAATTTTTTTCGTGCTTTCAATGGCAAGTGTTTTGCCTGATTTTTTGTGCAGGCTGCCAAAGCTCGAACCCAGGATATGCAACTCTCAAAGCACTTCTTTCATCCTCCGAAGCGCAGTTTGATGCTTCTTACGAGTACCTGTCTATTCAGTCGGACAACAGCAATGGTCGAATGATTCTGGGCTATCGCCAAGTTCAGCAAGGCAAAGTGATTGAGTACTGGTACACAGGTGGCGGTGAAATGCTTGAAACCGTTGACGGTCGAATCTACAAAGCGTTGGGCACCACGAGTGAGATTCGAAGAAACACAGGCCAAGCGCCTTCCTGGCAAACAATGAGCAGCAGCCAGATGCCTGTCCATTGGCAACGAAGTCTGGACATCATGCCTGGCTACAGATTCGGTCTGGAAGAAAAAATCACCACCCGGGTATTGACTGGTATAGAAACTCCCGCAGTTTCAGGTATCGAAAAGCAAGACTTGGTTTGGTTTCAGGATCAGATTCAGTCCACAGATATTCAAGGACGTCCCTCAGAATACCGTCAACTGTTTGCTTTTAAAAATGAACGTCTGATTTACAGCGAGCAATGCATCAGCGAAACACTGTGCATGCGTATCCAATGGATACCGAAAGCCAGGCAATGAAAGTTTCGCTACGTTTGTTGTGGAGTTGCACCGGCATGGGTGCGGCTTTGTTGATTCACCTGACCGCCTATTCCCAGTCAAGCGCTTATGCATATAAGGTGGACGAGAGGCAGCTAGAGCAGCCTGGGATAAGGCTAGGCAGCTTACTTGCCGATCAGCGTTTGGACGACAACGCCTACGTCACAGGCACGATGTGGACCACCCCGGAAGAAAAAAAACGTCAGCTTGAGCAATACGCTGAGCTTTTGAACCTGATGGCGCGTTTGCAGCATCAAGGCTGGATGAAGCAGGAGGAAACAACTGGATTGACCCATGTCTTAAGAGCAATGCAGCCGACCGGAAGGGTCTTGATAGGCGGTGTTGATTCAAGGTGGTTTGAAGTTAACCCTCGACGCGATCCTGTGTTGCTGCCGGGCGATAGCCTGGAAATCCCTTGGCGACCCGATGTGGTTCGCGTTATGCTTTCCCGCGGTCAAGTGTGTGAAATTCCATTCACCCCCGGATCAAAAGCCAGACATTATGTGGATGCGTGTACGCATGCCTCAGGTGCTTGGGCATGGATGGTGCAGGCAGATGGGCGTATATATAAAACCGGCCTCAGAGATTGGAATCGTTATGACAGCAACCTGCCTTCACCCGGAGCCTGGCTATGGGCTCCTGAACAAGACAGTGTGTTGCCTGACAGCTTTCATCTGGCATGGACACAGTGGCTTGCCAACCAAGGTGTCAGTAATCGCTTACCCCTGGAATTATTTCCAGACTCTCGGCGACTACCTGCGTTGTCGCTTGCATACATAGACAAGCCAAATGCGATTTATTCGGCACCTTATACGCAACATAGCGCAAGCAACTGGGGCTACGTAGGCCTGCTGCAAACACCAACAGCGCGAATGCAAAAATCAGGCAATGTTGGAGTCAGCTTAGCTGCGGTCTATCCTCAAACGCATTTGAATATTTTTTTTCAACCCATGTCCTGGGCCGAAATGGGCATTCGTTATACCGATGTCAACAATCGCAGATACGGCGTTGAAAGTTTCAGCGGTTCCCAATCCTACAAAGATAAAAGCATGGATTTGAAACTTAAATTGCTGAACGAATCAGACCGTTGGCCTGAGCTGGCTATTGGCTGGCGCGACATAGGCGGAACCGGCTTATTCAGCTCGGAGTACTTGGTCGGAAACAAACGGATTGGCCCGGCGGACTATTCTTTAGGCCTGGCCTGGGGCAATCTGGGTGGTCGGGCAGATATGCGCAACCCGTTGTCGAACATATTGGGCAGACGTTTTGACAATAGAACTTACAGCGGAGGGGACAATGGGGGTCAGTTTTCGACAGGCTCCTGGTTTCACGGACCGGTGGCGCTGTTTGGCGGCATGTCTTACCCATCCCCTTGGCAGACCGAGTTCAAACTTGAATGGGATTCAAACAACTACAGCAATGAGCCGCAAAACAATAACTTTCATGCCAAAACGCCTTTGAACGCTGGCATCAGTTATCACTTGAGACGCGGAATTGATTTGAATGCAGGTCTGATTCGTGGAAACACCTGGATGTTCGGTATTTCCATGTTCACTGACATGTCGCAGATGTACGCACCCAAAATCTTTGATTCGCCAGTCTCTGCATATGCCAAGGTTCACAATGGAAGCCAGCCCAATTGGAATACGACGGCCAGTGACATTGAAACCCATACCCAGTGGCGCGTCAGTCAGATTCTTCAAGACGACGCATCTAAGAAAATATCTCTGCGCTTTAACAATGCCAGTACTGTTTACCCGCAAAGCCGGCTTGACAAGACCGTGGCCATACTGAATCGGGATGCACCGGCAGACATTCAGACATTTGACGTTCAGTTCACAGCGAACAGTGACACACTCGCTACACAAACCGTTGACCGTTACGACTGGCAGAAGTCTCAAACACAAGCTGCGCGCACACAACAAGGCTTTGGATTGCCTGCACTGCAATATGAAATCCAACCGGCAATATCTGAAAAACCATTGTTAGACCGACAACTCAATTCGCTCAGGTTGGACCCGGGGCTGGATTTTTCCTACGTCTTACAAGGCCCGGATGCTTTTGTGATTTACCGTTTCGACGCCGCACTCAACGCAACTGCCGATTTACCTTGGGGCCTTGAAATGAACGGCAAAACCAGACTGGCTTTGTTCGGAAATTATGGCGATTTTCACAACACAGGCTCGTCTGATTTGCCCAGAGTCAGAACTCATTTGCGTGAGTATTTTGTTAATTCGAATATCACACTGGCAAACCTGACCCTGAAAAAATCTGGCAGGATAAGCCGTGATGTATTCGCCAGCGTCTACGGCGGTTATTTGGAAGAAATGTTTGCAGGTGCAGGTTCCGAAATACTCTATCGCAAGCCCGGGAGCCGTTGGGCACTGGGTCTGGATATGAACCATGTTCAACAGCGCGACTTTGCTCAGGATGCTCATTTAAGAGACTACCGGGTCAATACCGGCCATCTCACTTCTTACTGGCAAACGCCTTTTGACAATGTGCATTCTTCACTCAGCGTGGGTCAGTACCTGGCCGGCGACAGGGGTGCCACTTTGACTCTGGCAAAAATATTTCATAACGGGGCAAGCATGGGCCTATTTGCCACCAAGACCAATGTGTCAGCTGCCAGTTTCGGCGAGGGCTCATTTGACAAAGGTGTATTTATCACCATCCCCTTCGATGCATTCATGCCAATGTCAAGCCTATTGCACGCCGCATTCAATTGGCGACCCCTGACCAGAGATGGCGGTGCCAAACTCAACAGACCCGTCAGTTTGATCAATGAAACCAGCTGGCTGGATCCCATGGTCTATTCCAACAACACCATGGCAAGACCGCCCACCTATTTATCGGCCCCGGATGACCATCTCGATGATCGGAGAAGGTCAGACTGATTCAGCGTCTCTGTTTCGCAAAAGCTGCTGTTTACTGAAAAAACACCGTATTTCATTTGAATACCCCGTGGCCGTGAACGGGCTACAAAGGGTCCAGTTCCCGGTGCCGTTTAAGGCTGACCCAGCTGTCGGCAAACTGCAGATGCAAACGCTCAACCAGGTAGACCGAGCGATGCTGACCGCCGGTGCAGCCAACGGCTACTGTCACATAGCTGCGGTGGTCATTTTTTAGCGCGGGCAACCATTGGTTGAGAAATTCTGCAATTTGCTGCTGCATGGCTTGCACCGGCGGGTGCTGGCTTAGCCAACCGGCGACTGCGCTGTCGCGACCGGTTTGCTGGCGCAGTTCAGGTTCGTAATGCGGGTTGGGCAGCATGCGCACGTCAAACACGAAATCAGCATGCACCGGAATGCCGCGCTTGAATGCAAACGATTCGAACATCAGTGTCAATTGCGAGCCGGTAGCGGACACCAGGTCATGGATATAACTTTGCAGCTTGCCTGCGCGCAATTGGCTGGTGTCAATGATGTGGGATTCTTCCCGCAAATCGGCCAGCAACTGTCGCTCAAGTTCGATGGCGTTTTGCAAATCCCGCGCACTTTGGCTGCCGTCCGCAGAGGCGTGCGACAGCGGGTGGTTGCGGCGGGTTTCGGAAAAACGTCTGAGCAAGGTGTCCGGGCTGGCATCCAAAAACAGCAGCCGCACATTCACGTCTTGTTTGCGCAGTTCGGCCAGTTGCGCAGGGACGGTGTGCAAGGCGTTGGCACTGCGCACGTCCATGGCAATCGCTACCTTGCTGGATGGCTTGAGGTTTTCTAACTGCACAAAGGGCATCAGCAACTCGGGCGGCAGGTTGTCCACGCAGTAGTAACCGGCATCTTCCAAGGCATGCAAGGCGATGGACTTGCCAGAGCCTGCCATGCCGGTGATCAGCACGAGTTCGCGTTTCATGTTTTGCTCGTTCGAGCTTTGGTTTTGGCAGCAGGCGCGTGGGCCATGGCTTGCAGCATTTCGCGGGCGTGCGCATGCGTGGTGTCTGACAAACGCTCGCCGCCTAGCATGCGGGCGATTTCGCTGACGCGTTGTTCACCCGTCACCGCGTCGACCGCGCTGAAACTGCCTTGTTGATCGGATTGTTTGGATACCACCCAATGGTTGTCTGCACAAGCGGCGACTTGAGGCAAATGCGTGACTGCCAAGACCTGGCGGTCGCGGCCGAGTTGTTTCATTAACCGACCCACGGTTTCGGCCACTGCGCCGCCGACACCGGAATCCACTTCGTCGAAAATCAGCGTTTGTGCTGTGCCCAATTGGCTGGTGGTGACGGCTATCGCCAGCGCAATGCGGGACAACTCACCGCCTGAAGCCACTTTGCCCACCGGCCTTGGCGTGCTGGCCGCGTGCCCTGCGACCAGAAACTGTATGTCTTCCAAGCCGTGGCTGGCGGGCTCTGCCAGGTTTTCCAAAAGCACTTCAAAGCGGCCGCCTTGCATGCCCAGGTGTTGCATGCTGTCGGTGATGCTGGCTGCCAGTTTGGGAGCCGCTGCAGCCCTCGCTTTGCTGAGCAGCTTGGCTTGTTTCATGAAAGTCTGAGCGGCGGCTTGTTCGATTTTTTCCAATGCGGCCAGATCAGCGGCGGCATCGAGTTTTTGCAATTCCAGTTGCCAAGCAGCGTAAAGCTCGGGCAACTCGGCAGGTGTGCGTTTGTAACGGCGTGACAAGGAGACCCACAAGCCCAAACGCGCATCCAGTTCTTCCAGACCTTGCGGGTCTAAGTCGGCGCGGCGAAGCCAGGTTTGCAGGCTGTGGGCCGCGTCTTCGGCTTGCGCCAGACAAGCCGCGAGCTGGTCTGACAACAATTGGAATTCAGGCTCGATGTGGCTTTGTTCCAGCAACACGTTTTGCGCATGGGCCAAGCCCAGGGTGGCGGAGGCATCTTCACCGCTTAAGTGTTGCAAAGCCGTTTGCGCTGCTTGTATCAGTGACTGCGAGTTAGACAAACGCGAATGCTGCGCGTTCAACTCGTCCCATTCGTCGGCCCGGGGCGACAGTTTGTCGACTTCGCCGATTTGCCAGGCCAGTCGTTCACGTTCTTGCTGCAACTGGTTTTGTGCCAAACGTGCGTTGGACAGCGTGGCTTGGGCGCTGCGCCAGTCGTCCCAGGCTTGCTGCAAACTGCGTGCATCCACGCCTGCATAGGCATCAAGCAGGCCGCGCACTGCGCTGGGGCGGGTCAGGCTTTGCCAGGCGTGTTGGCCATGGATGTCCACCAGTTGGTCACCGATCTCGCGTAGCTGAGCCGCGGTGGCCGCGCTGCCGTTGATCCAGGCCCGGCTTTTGCCTTGCGCGTCTATGCTGCGCCTGAGCAGTAATTCGTCGCTGTGGTCAAAGCCGTTGTCTTGAAGCCATTGGCTCACTGGCGCATTGGCTATAAATTCTGCGCTGATTTCGGTGCGGCTGGCGCCTTCGCGCACCACGCCTGCATCTGCACGCGCACCCAGCACCAATTGAAGTGCATCGATCAAAATAGATTTACCGGCGCCGGTTTCGCCGCTGAGCACACTGAAGCCGCCGGTGACTTCCAATTCAAGTTGCCGCACGATGACAAAGTCGCGCAGGCTAATGCGTTGCAAACTCATGAACCTCCCTCGTTCCAATGCAGTTTTTGT
>CANNRV010000114.1 GCA_947508145.1 Comamonadaceae bacterium | reverse complement strand
GTCGATCAATTGATTAAGGGAAGTTGTCATGTCTAAGTTGTTAGAAACCACTATGGAGATGGTTCAGGATGTTGCCAAGAAATTCCTGCCGCCCATTTATACGCTGATCAAGCGAAGCTTAGATTTCAAGTCTTTTTCACTCTCGTATTTCGCGCATTATTCCCGCCGTTTCGGTTACCGCGCCATCATCATCACCGGTGGATTGGCGTCTGCTTATGCGGTGTATTTGTTCGCTATGAATACTTTGGCCCCGGGTGCTCCCAAAGCCAGCCATGATGTGATTTTGAAAAGCCGTTTTTCCAGTCCTAAACCTTCGGCCAATGTGTTGATTTTGGACATTGATGAAAGAACGCTGGCGGCCTTGTCGGAAAAATACGGGCGTTGGCCCTGGTCGCGGGATGTTTTGGCAGATGGCATGCAAAAGGTGAATGACCTGGGTGCACGCGCCATTTTGTTCAACGTGATGTTGTCTGACCCTGACAAAGCCAATCCGGATGCGGACTCCGCGATGCAAATGACAGCGCAGCTCAATCCCGACATTGCATTTCCCTTGATCAGACTCAACCCCCAAAACGATGCGCAAAGCAGTTTGAAGGTGGCGCAAATTCCAGGGGCGACGCTTGCCCCCAACCATGCGCCAGACAAAACCATTGCAGTGATTCTTCCCATGTTCACCGCCATGCATGATCGCTTGGGCATCGCCAACCAAAAACCGGATGCCGATGGCATTGTTCGCAAATACCCGTTGCGTTGGAAAGAAGACACGTACAAATTACCGTCTATGGTTCAGCAAACGGTTGAACTGGGTGGCGTGGACACCTCCCGTTTGCCGGACGACATCCATTTGAACTGGCGTAACAAACAAGGTCGTTACAACCGGATTTCATTCAGCGATTTGTTTCAAGACAAATTAGACAAAGACCAGTTGGCCCAATTCCAAGGCGCGTTTGTGGTGCTGAGTTTGTCTGCGCCGGGACTGGGGCAAACCAAACCCACGTCGGTCATGTCGGTGGAAGACGACGGCGAGATTTTGGCCACAGCGATTGACGATGCGATCAACGACACCTACCTCAGAACCATGCCTTTGTGGGCGGTGTTGATCTTGAACCTGATCATCATCTGGGCCTTGGTGTGGCTGAGCATTCGCACGGTCAAAGGCAGTTGGCTCAATCGCATGTTTGTGTTTGCCCAATCCGGCTTGGGCGGCATCACTTTGCTGTCCGCCAGTTACACCTGTTATTTGATTGATTTGTCTGACAGCATGTCCTTCGGCCTGAGTGTGTTTGCCGTCATCAAATTGATTCAAAGCATGGATGACCGCTGGTCCCGGGCCAAACCAGGCTTTCGCAAACTGGGTGCCAAGCAAGCCAGCACAGAACTGTTGGTATTGGGTTATTTGAACGACCACTTGCCAGAAATCGCCGCCAAGCATTTGCAAAAAACCATTGAAGACAAGGTGGGTTTGGCCAATGTCATCCGCGTTGATGATTTGTTCGCAGGCGAAAGTTTTTTGAAGTCGCCTTGCGCCCGTTTCCGTTGTCTGATTGTGAATGTCAAACAAGAACAAGCGTCTGACATTGAATTGATACTCGCGCAGTCCACGTATGAGAGTGTGCTTTCTAAATCGTATACCTCCCGTTTTGCCTGGGATTCGGAAGACAAGGCGTTTGGTTTAGAGATGGCAGGCTTGGTGCTCGAGATTGGCGCGCAATTGATTCACGATGACTGGGACAAACAATACCCGGCACCTGCAAGCGTTTGATGAATCCCACGCCGCACCTGACCGAGGCCTCACAGGTCACGCCGTCCTTGCACAAGGACAGCGATCAGGTGTTGCGCGTGAGTGCCTTCAGTCAAACCGGAACTAGCCATCGCGTCAACCAGGATAGCGTGTCGTTTCGCAGCCCGGATGCATTTGTGGTGGCCGATGGGGTGGGCGGCGGGGCTTGGGGTGAGGTGGCCAGCGACATGTTGGCCAATGGCTTGTCTGCTTTGTATCGCCCGAATGAGTCATCTGTAGATAGGTTGATGAAACAGTTGGATGCTGAGATTGCAGCCAAGCTCAAAGCCATGGGCGACGATGCCGGTGCCTCGGTGGTGGCTTGTTTTTGGCAGCTGGATGTCACTGCGCATGAATACCTGGCGAGCTGGGTGGGTGATTGTCAGTTGTCTCATTGGAAGAAATCTGCCAACTTATGGGGACTGTCATGGCAATCCCGCGAACAAAGCTATGAGATGTGCGGGATGCAAGCACCTGATGGTGTGTCAGCCCAGTCGCCCGCCAATATGGTGGGCTGTGGCATGGGTCTGCCTGTCAGTCACCATCGATTGACATTTCATGGCCAGGAGCGGATGGTGTTGTCGAGTGACGGTTTTTGGCGTGCAGTATCGACAGCACAGCTTGGTCAATTCATGAACCAATATAAAGCGCAGTTGCCAGTGAATGCCGCCGAGCAACTGTGTGCCATGGCTTTGCGCGCGGGCAGCGAAGACGACATCAGTGTGCTGGTGATTGAAACATCCAGCCCAAGCCTGTCCTCTTCAAGCGTGTTCACACCCTGGATTGTTTTTGCCACTCTGCTTGTCGTGATCTGCGCAGCACTTGGCTGGGCGCAGGTGTCTGGCCTGCTATGAAACGCTTACGCACACACTGGCCTATGGCTTTTGAAGCCCTGTTGTTGTTGCTGGTATTGCTTTGGGTGTTGGTGCAAGCTGCCAAGTTGCAAAACGCTTCCAGCGAGGGTGTGGCGCGTTGGCAGCAAGACCTGGTGTCTGCCAAAGTCGCTGAACCAGATGGCATGGGCCATGAAGAACCGTCCAAGCTGGTGCGACAAAATAAAAAACGCTTGGAAGTGTCCGACAAGGCCAGTGCCTCTTTGGCATTGGTGACTGACTTGCCATGGTGGTTGACCGCGCATTGGTTGGTGACAGTGTTAGGCATGGCGATTGTTAGGTCATCCATGAAACCGCTGGACCAATGGCAGTGCTTGGTGATGGTGTACATGGTCAGCCTGAGCCTGTTGCATTACTTTCAATTGCTGCAGTTGCCTGTGTCATTGCCGCTGTTGTTGGCAGGTGGCATGTTGTTGCTTGGGGTGATCTGGTTGATGAAGTTATTTGTCAAACCCGCTGCGCCAAGGCTTGTTTACAAGTTGGTGTCTTTGCCAGTGCTGCTGCCGGGTTGGTGGTTGTTCACAGCCACCGGTTGGTTGTTGTTATTGGACGAGTCTTTGAACTTCCACCCCCGACTGCGTTTTCTGGCCTTGGACCAGTGGTGGAACTGGTGTGTGGCCAGCCTGATTTTTCCACTGGCGGTGATGCTGTCGCCGCTGAGCTTGTCGTTGTTGCAAACCCTGACTCGCTTGCTGTGGCAAAGGGCGGTCGGCTTAGCCCAAGCCTGGCGCGGGCTGGCGGCTGTGCTTGTGTTGTTGGCGTTTGCATTAGCGCACCGGCTTGGTGTACCGGCCCATGTCACCGGCGAGGCGATGAAATTGCTGTTTGTATTTTGCGCCGCTGGCTGGTGTGTGTGGAAGATGCCTTTGGCCTCGCAGTTGTGGCATGAATCGCATGTGCGTCCATCAACAGTGATGTTGTCTGGCATGTTGGCCTTGATTGCGACCACTGCTGTGATGGCCGGGCTCACCTCGGACAAAGGACCTTGGCTGGTGATCGCCATTGTGGCCGTCATGCTCATGGCCAGTGTCATGGGATGGACCACCGGATTTGGTTTGTTGCTGAGCGGCTTTTTATGTATTTTTCTGCTCGGCGAACAACTCGATGTGGTGGCAGACCGGCTTCAGGCTTGGCGAAATGCGTTCACTGCCAACCATGATGACATGGCCAGGTTGCTGTGGTTTCAATACGAGGCTTCACTGCAAGACTTTGGCTGGGGTCTGGGACAAACACCTTGGTGTGCAGGCGTGCGGGTAGACCAATGTGTGGGCTTGCCCTTGCAATTGCAAAGCGATTACACCTTCACCGCTTTGGTGGGATGGTGGGGCCCAAAAGGCGCGTGGTTAGGGGTGGTCATCTTCTCTGTGTATGTTTATGCTTGGTTGATGCAGGCTGCCAAACACAGCCATGCGCTGTTACAGCCTGAAAAATTGATGCAGCCCCATGTGCTGGGGCAGGCGCTCAGTGTGCAAATGTTTTTTTTAACCGGCTTGCTGGTATTGGTTCAAACGTGGATCACGGTCTGCGGCAACCTGGGTTGGTTGCCACTCACAGGCATCACCTGGCCCTTGGTGAGTTACGGCAAAACCAGTTTATGGTTGACCACTTTTTTGATGGGCACGTGGGGCTTGAGGAGGTCCTATGCTTGAGCAAGCCAGATTCAGTCTGTCGCGTGCCGGTGTGATGGTCGGTTTGAGTGCCTTGCTGTTTTTGTCTGCGGGGCTTTGGTTCAACACCCAACACACCGTGTCAGACACCTATTTCAGTGAACAAACCTGGGAGAACACTCAGGCTTTGCTGCGGCATATCAAACCCGTCAATGAAGTGACGCAAGCTACAGATACCACGGTGTCCGCAAACTGTGTGGCAAGCCGTTCAGGCTATGAGCCACTGACAAACTCAGTCCGGCAATTGGATGCTGAACTGGTGAAATTAAGCGAAGCGCAGTTTGTACGGCAAACCTATAAGTTGGATGTGTTCAGCCTGATCTCGGATGACCATTTTCTGGGCCAATCGTGTGCAAGCATTCAACAAAATATCCAATGGTTTTTAAGCCGGTCCAAACAATCGCCTGAACATTTTTTGCAAAACCTGTATTGGCGTGAGCGAATGCAAACCGCGCAACACACCAAAATGCAATCCAATCCATGGGTGGCCATGCCGAAAACCATGTTGTCCATGAAGTCGCCCTGGAGCGGCATCAATGGTTGTGTCTATGGCACCGATGCCAGCACCGGTGCCATCATCTGGCCTGATATTCCCGGGAACCCATCTGCTCAGTTTTGCACCGGGCAATTGGGCAACACCTCGGACGGCAACACCCTGGCTGCGACTGAAACTTTGCATTTGCCCAGTTTGGCCGTGATTGTGCAAAGCCTTAGTCCGTGGCGCATACCGCAGCACCCGGATCACCACAGTCTGGTTGAGCCCCGGCATGTGGCAGTGGTGCGGGGAGCAGAGCAAGCCGTCGGTTTGCACACGCAATTGAGCATAGACACCCGTATTCAAAACAGTTTGCAACGACTGGTGGCGTGTTACACCGCCAGCGCTGAACAAGACTGCTCGCCACTGCTCACCAAAGGGGATGACCGGTATGAGCATGCGCGGGTGCGCATGGCGGGGCTGGCCTTGGTGGATATTCCCAGCGGCAAAGTGCTTGCTGCGGTAAGTACGCAAAGCCCGTGTTATTTGCATGACTTGACACGCGCCGGTAAACGGCCAGCCGATTGCCCTGAACTGCCTTTGGGCACGGTACACAAACCGCAATGGCCTCAAGCCCCTGATAACCATGCATTGTTCAAACAAGCGGCACCCGGTTCGCTGGTCAAACCTTTGCTGATGTCTGGCATTTTGGCCGGCGGCGGTAAATACAGCGGTTTGGATGTGGCTTTGCAAAAGTCAGATTCGCATTTATTTTTGGATGCCTGGTTGTGCAGAAAAGACCTGGGTAAGGGCGGGTTTGCCACCGACTGCGACAGACCCCAACGCACCCAACATATCGCGCATTTGCTGGGATGGAACAGCGATTGCGACAGCGACGGGTTCGGCATGGCCAATCTGCATTGCGGTGAAATGGATTTGCTGTGGGGGCACCCCAGCCAGTCGGCTTTATTGAAACAACAGGTGGCGGGTTCGGAATGGCCCGGCTTGTCTGTCATGAGTGGGCGCTTGTTGGTGCAGCCTGTGCAGTTGAAAGACAAGCGCTGGGGCTACCAGGATTTGAAATGGCCGCAAAGCATGCCAACGGCACAACAGCGGGCAGATTGCGCGAATTCAGCCCGAAAAATCTATACAGGGTGTTCGGGCAACCGGCTGGGCATCATCAGCGAGGGCTATGGTCAAGGCAATGCATTGACCACGCCGGTAGGTGTGAGTGGTTTGTTGTCTGCGCTGGCAAACACGGCCTACCAGCAGCCCCAGCATTCACCGCATCTGTTGGTTAAAGTATTTCGCAATGATGGCAAAGCCTTGGACTGGGTTGCTCCGCAGCAGTCCGGCGCGTTGAAGACAACGCATGAGGTGCTAGACCCAGTGATCGCGAAAAAAGTGATGGCCGCCATGGCCTTGGCCCACCAGCCCGGAGGCACCGCCCATGCGGCATGCTTAGGTGTCTGGTCTGCCGCTGAATGTTCAGCTGATTTAGGCATTGCAGGCAAAACAGGCACACCCGGAGATGCCGATGACCGCAGCATTGCCCAATTGCAAAACGATATGCAGCAACGACGTGCATGTGCACAGCGCAATGACACAGATTGCTTGAGCAAATACCCCTTGCCCAGACCGCGTTACCGCTGGTATGCCGCGATATACAAAAGCGGTGCCTCAGACCAGTATGACAAAGCACTGACCGTGCTGGTGCACAGCAATTGGCGAAAATCGGATGGCCGTTTTGCAGACGATCAAAATGCGGCGGCTGAAATCGGTATGCAAGCCATACGCATATTGCGTGATAAAAAACCATGACCATGAAGACAGAAACAAGCACAGATAGCAATGATTTGCCGTGGCCTCAAGTGTGGACAGACATGTCCTGGAACATTGCCCAATGGGTGGCTTGCCACCCGGAAACTGCATGCGTGAAACTGGTTTGGAACGAAGATCTGCTGACGCAGCAAATTGACAGCAGCGGCT
>CANNRV010000113.1 GCA_947508145.1 Comamonadaceae bacterium | reverse complement strand
TACACGTCGCTTGTTACCAGTGCAATTGGGTATTTTGGATTTCGCGCAAACCGAAGGCATGATCACCCAGTTGATGGGCAAGGGCGAGGCTGCGGCGCGTCGTGAATTGATGGAGTTGCATGGTGACTCTATAGATATTGATGTTTGAAAAAAATGACTGAACAAACCTCACTTGACTTGAACGCGTCTGAATCTGACGATGGCATTGCCTTAGGCCATTACGCCCAACGCGCTTACCTGGAATACGCTTTGAGCGTCGTCAAAGGCCGGGCCTTGCCCGATGTCTGCGATGGCCAAAAGCCGGTGCAGCGGCGTATTCTTTATTCGATGTCGCGCATGGGCCTGGGCTTTGGCGGCGCGAATGGCGCGGTCGGTGCACGACCTGTGAAAAGCGCGCGCGTGGTCGGCGACGTGCTGGGCCGCTACCACCCGCACGGCGACAGCGCGGCGTATGACGCGCTGGTGCGCATGGCGCAAGATTTCTCCCAGCGCTACCCACTGATCGACGGGCAAGGCAATTTCGGTTCGCGCGATGGCGACGGTGCCGCTGCCATGCGCTACACCGAGGCGCGTTTGGCCCGCATCACCAGTTTGCTGTTGGATGAAATCGACGAAGGCACGGTCGACTTCCAACCCAACTACGACGGCTCTACCGAAGAACCCAAACAATTGCCAGCACGGCTGCCGTTTGCTTTGCTCAACGGTGCCAGCGGCATTGCCGTGGGCATGGCGACAGAAATCCCCAGCCACAACTTGCGCGAAGTCGCAGATGCCTGTGTGGCTTTGATCAAAAACCCCAAGCTGTCGCATGAAGAATTGCTGCAACTGCTGCCCGGCCCGGACTACCCCGGCGGCGGTCAAATCATCAGCAGCGCCGCCGATATTTCAGATGCCTACGCGACAGGGCGCGGCTCGCTCAAAGTGCGTGCGCGTTGGGTCATCGAAGACATGGCGCGTGGCCAATGGCAGTTGGTGGTCAACGAATTGCCGCCGAATGTCAGCTCGCAAAAAGTGTTGGAAGAAATTGAAGAACTGACCAACCCCAAAGTCAAGACCGGCAAAAAAGCGCTGACACCCGAGCAAACCCAGTTGAAAACCACGGTGTTGGCGGTGCTCGACGGTGTGCGCGACGAGTCCTCCAAAGACGCGCCGGTGCGTTTGGTGTTCGAGCCCAAAACCCGCACCATCGAACAGCAGGAACTCATCACCACACTGCTGGCTCACACCAGTCTGGAGAGCTCTGCCTCCATCAACCTGACCATGGTGGGTTTGGACGGCAGACCGGTGCCCAAATCCATGCGGCAAATGCTGGAAGAGTGGATCAGTTTCCGCCAGACCACGGTGCAACGCCGCACCCAATTTCGCTTAGACAAGGTGTTGGCGCGTATCCATATTTTGGAAGGCCGCCAGTTGGTGTTGCTCAACATCGACGAGGTGATACGCATCATCCGCCACAGCGACGAGCCCAAGCCTGCACTGATCGAACGATTCAAACTCACCGAACGCCAAGCCGATGACATTCTGGATATCCGTTTGCGTCAGTTGGCGCGTCTGGAAGCCATCAAGATCGAACAGGAATTGAAAGAGTTACGCGAAGAGCAGGGCAAGCTCGAAGACATTTTGGGCAGCGCCGCTTCATTGCGCAAATTGATGGTGAAAGAAATTGAAGCCGATGCCAAAGTGTTTGCAGACGCAAGACGCACTTTGATACAGGCCGAGAAAAAAGCCGTCGCCGAAGTCAAAGTGATTGACGAGCCGGTCACCGTGGTGGTGTCTGAAAAAGGCTGGGTGCGTGCCCGCCAAGGCCATGGCCATGAGCCGGGCAGTTTTGCGTTCAAAGCAGGCGACGGTTTGTACGACACCTTCGAATGCCGCACGGTAGACCAACTCATTGCCTTCGGCTCCAACGGTCGGGTGTATTCGGTGCCGGTGGCGGCATTGCCCGGTGCGCGTGGCGATGGTCAACCGGTCACCACCTTGGTGGATGTGGAATCCGGCACGCAACTCGTGCATTACTTCGCCGGTCCACCGACCATGACCTTGTTACTCAGCGGCTCAGGCGGTTACGGCTTTGTGTGCTGCATTGACAACCTGATTTCACGCAACAAGGGCGGCAAGGCTTTTGTCAATTTGCAAGAAGGCGAAACGCTTTGCGTGCCGTCTGCGGTGGGCGGTGGCAACGGTGCCGAGCCATTGCCGATTGCCACGCATGTGGTGTGTGCTTCAACGGGCGGGCGCATACTCACGTTTGAGATCACCGAACTCAAGGCCATGGAAAAAGGCGGACGCGGTTTGATGTTGATGGACTTAGAGGACAAAGATACACTCGCCGGGGCTGCGGCCTACACACGCACTGTTTGTATTTTGGGTGTGGGACGCGGCGGCAAGGCCAGGGATGAGACGTTGGAAATCCGCAGTCTGAATAACGCCCGCGCAGCGCGTGCGCGAAAAGGAAAAATGGCCGATTTGGGGTTCAAACCCACCCATGTATTAAGGGTGTTGTAACCGGCTTTGACAGTTGATAAGGGCATAAGCATGCAAGTCAAGCAGCGACGGGTTCTCGACCGTCATCTCTGGTGTTCAATCGTGTTCATGGCGGCCTTGAATGCGTCCGCGCAGGCAGACAAACCGCCTGCTGTCGCGCCCAAACCCGCCATGACTGTGACCGTGGCCCAGCCGCAAACCCACAACCTCACCCAGCGCTCCACCGCCAACGGCACGGTAGCGGCCTGGCAAGAGGCCAGTGTCGGCGCGGAAATCGGTGGTTTGCGTTTGACAGAAGTGCGGGTCAATGTGGCCGATCAGGTCACAGCCGGGCAGGTGCTGGCGGTGTTTGCCAATGACAACGTGGTGGCTGAAATGAACCAGGCCAAAGCCGCGTTGAACGAAGCCAAGGCTGTCGCCGCTGAAGCTAAAGCGAACGCAGAACGCGCCCGCGCACTGCAGCCCAGCGGTGTCATCAGCGCCCAGCAGTTCAACAAAGACGTGACCGCCGAAGCCACTGCCCAGGCGCGTGTGGAGTCCGCACAAGCCAATCTGGCGGTGCACGAATTGCGCATGAAGCAAACCCAGGTGCGTGCGCCTGACAGTGGCAGCATTTCATTTCGCGGTGCCAGTGTCGGTGCGGTGGTGGGTGTGGGCACCGAGTTGTTCCGACTGATCCGGGGCAACCGTTTGGAGTGGCGGGCTGAACTGGTGTCAACCGAGTTGTTCCGCATCAAGCCGGGACAAAAAGTGCGCATCACCGGCCCCAACGGCAGCGAAGTCAGCGCACAGGTGCGCAGCGTGTCGCCAACCGTGGATGCGCAAAACCGCACTGGCATGGTCTACGTGGATGTACCGGCCTCCGCCAACGCGGTGCTCAAACCCGGCATGTTTGTGCGCGGCGAATTCGAATTTGGCAGCAGCCCTGCTGTGATGGTGCCGCAACAGTCAGTGGTGGTGCGCGACGGTTTTCAACAACTGTATGTGGTGGGTGCCGACCAGCGCGTGAAATTGCTCAAGGTCAGTGTCGGTCGCCGCCAAGGCGATTTGCTGGAGATCACTTCGGGCTTGCCCATGGATGCCAAAGTGGTGGTGCGCGGCGCAGGCTTTTTGACCGCCGGTGACCTGGTGAAAGTCGTGCCATGAATGTTTCCGCCTGGTCAATACGCAACCCGGTGCCAGGCCTGGTGCTGTTTGTGTTGCTCAGCTTAGCCGGTGTGCTCTGCTTCAAAAGCATGAAGGTTCAAAACTTTCCAGACTTGGATTTGCCCACCATCATCGTCAACGCGAGTTTGCCGGGCGCGGCCCCGGGTCAAATGGAAACCGAGGTGGCCCGCAAAATTGAAAACGCCGTGGTCTCGGTGCAGGGGCTGAAAAATATTTACACCAAGGTGCAGGACGGAACGGTGGTCATCACCTGCGAATTCCGTATTGAAAAGCAAGGTCAGGAAGCGCTGGACGAAATCCGTTCTGCGGTCAACGGCATACGCAGCGATTTACCTGCAGACTTGCTGGAACCGGTGATCAAAAAACTCGACTTCGCTGGTACCCCGGTGCTGGCTTTCACGATTGCTTCCCCCTTGTTCGACGAAGAAGGCTTGAGCTGGTTTGTCGACCAAACCGTGGTGCGTCGATTGCTGACCGTCAAAGGCGTGGGCTCGGTCACCCGGGTCGGCGGCGTGCAGCGTGAAGTGCAAATCGCTTTGGACCCGGTGCGCATGCAGGCCTTGCGCATTTCCGCAGCCGATGTGTCGCGCCAACTCAAACAAGTACAAAACGAGAGCGCTGGCGGGCGCACCGATTTAGGCGGCAGCGAACAGCCTTTGCGCACGCTGGCCACTGCAGCCTCGGCGGCTGAGTTGGCCGAGATGGAGATATCTGTTGGCCCGGGCGGGCGTGTGCGTTTGCGCGACATTGCCAGCATCACCGACACCTTTGCCGAGCGCCGCGCCTCGGCGTTTTTGAACGGTAAGCCGGTGGTCGGTTTTGAAGTCACCCGCAGCCGGGGTGCCAGCGAAGTGGATGTGGGCGAGCGCGTGTTCAAAGCGCTGGACGAATTGAAAGCCGCGCACCCGGATGTGCAAATCACCAATGCTTACGACTTTGTCACGCCGGTGAAAGAAGAATTTCACGGCTCCATGGTCTTGTTGTACGAAGGTGCTTTGCTGGCAGTGATCGTGGTCTGGCTGTTTTTGCGCGACATGCGGGCCACGTTTGTGTCGGCGGTGGCACTGCCTTTGTCGGTGTTACCGGCTTTCATCGGCATGTGGGCCTTTGGGTTCACCATCAACGTGGTCACCTTGCTGGCCTTGTCTTTGGTGGTGGGCATTTTGGTGGACGATGCCATCGTCGAAGTGGAAAACATAGAACGCCATTTGCACATGGGCAAAACCCCGTTTGCTGCCGCCATGGAAGCGGCGGATGAAATCGGGCTGGCGGTGATAGCCACCACTTTCACGCTGGTGGCTGTGTTTTTGCCCACGGCTTTCATGAGCGGCATCGCCGGTAAGTTTTTTGTGCAGTTCGGCTGGACAGCGGCGCTGGCGGTGTTTGCCTCGCTGGTGGTGGCGCGTTTGCTCACGCCCATGATGGCGGCTTACATTTTGAAACCCTCGAACAAGCCGTCACCCGTGCCCTATTGGATGCCCGGCTATATGCGCATGGTGCGCTGGTGTTTGAGCCACCGTTTTTGGACTGCGTTGGGGGCGGCCTTGTTTTTTATCGGGTCCTTGAGCCTGATTCCCTTGCTGCCCACCGGCTTTATCCCGCCGGATGACAACTCGCAAACCCAGGTCGGGCTGGAATTGCCGCCAGGCACCTCGCTGGGCTTCACTGAAAAAGTCGCAGAGGAAGTGCGCCAGCGCATCATCAAACTGCCTGAAGTGCGCACGGTGTACACCACCATCGGCGGCGGTGCCGCAGGTTCGGACCCCGGCATGGCGCAGGGCGCAGCGGAAACCCGCATCGCCACCTTGACGATTCAACTGACCACGCGCGGCCAGCGTCCGCGCAAAGGCGTGATTGAAAAGCAATTGCGCGAACTGCTGTCAGACATGCCGGGCATGCGCATCAAAGTTGGCTTGGGCGCGTCCGGCGAAAAATATTTGGTGATGCTGACCGGCGACGATGCCGCCGCCTTGCAGCAGTCCGCCACCGCACTGGAGCGGGATTTGCGTGGCATACCCGGCTTGGGCTCGGTGATCTCCAGCGCCAGTCTGGTGCGACAGGAAATCGCGGTCCGTCCAGACTTCGCGCGAGCCGCCGATCTGGGCGTGACCAGCGCGGCCATCAGCGAAACCTTGCGCATCGCCACCGTCGGCGACTATGACGTGGGCTTGCCCAAACTGAACTTGGCGCAACGCCAGGTGCCCATCATGGTGAAGCTGGCCGACAGCGCCCGCCAAGACCTGGACCTGCTGGGCCGACTCACCTTGCCCGGCAGCCGTGGCCCGGTGTTGCTGGCCGAGGTGGCCAGCTTGGAGCCCAGCGGTGGCCCGGCGGTGATTGACCGCTACAACCGCGAGCGCAATATCCAGTTCCAAATCGAGTTGTCCGGCGTGGGCTTGGGCGATGCCAAAGAAGCGGTGAAAAACCTGCCCTCCGTGCAGCAACTGCCACCGGGCATCAAGCTGGTGGAAGTGGGTGACGCGGAAATGATGGAAGAGCTCTTCACCAGCTTTGGCCTGGCCATGCTGACCGGCATTGTGTGTATTTACCTGGTGCTGGTGCTGCTGTTCAAAGGCGTGCTGCACCCCATGACCATTTTGGCGGCCTTGCCCTTGTCCATCGGCGGTGCTTTCATCGGTTTGCTGCTCACGGGCAAAAGTTTTTCCATGCCTTCGCTGATTGGCTTGATCATGCTCATGGGCGTAGCCACCAAAAATTCCATTTTGTTGGTTGAGTACGCCATCGTCGCGCAACGCGAGCGCGGCATGAACCGCTTGGATGCCTTGTTGGATGCCTGCCAAAAGCGGGCCCGTCCCATCATCATGACCACCATCGCCATGGGCGCGGGCATGTTGCCGATTGCCGCCGGTTGGGGCGCGTCCGATGCCAGTTTCCGCTCGCCCATGGCCGTGTCTGTCATCGGCGGGCTGATCACCTCCACCTTCCTCAGCCTGCTGGTGATTCCGGCGGTGTATTTGTATGTGGATGACATCAGTCGCTTTTTTGGCCGCCTGTGGGCCCGGGGGAGCAGGCACTGACCCGCTGCGTTGATCTGCCCGGCCAAACCGCCGGGTTCAGTCGTTCAGCGGCAGCATGCCCAGCTTGAGTTGCTTGAGCACAAAGCTGGATTTGCTCTGGCGTATGCCGGGGATTTTGTACAGCTTTTCGCGCAGCAAGCGTTCGTAGTCTTTGGTGCCGGCCACCGCAATACGCAG
>CANNRV010000112.1 GCA_947508145.1 Comamonadaceae bacterium | reverse complement strand
CTTTTTGCCTGTGCAGGACAAACGCTGGCGCTGGCTGGTCAGCAGTGTGTTCTGGATGCTGTTGATGGCTGTCTGGTCATGGCCTTTGTCTGCCTTGGGCATGGCTTTCCAAACCCCTGCCCTGCTCACGCTGTGTTTGTGTCTGGCCAATGCCTGGCACAGCTTACGCGGCATACCCGTTCGGCTGTTTTACACCGCCCGGCCTGTACCTGTCAGCATCTGGTTGTGGCTGACAGTCATTGCGGTCGGCTGGCTGTTATTGCTAGACACCCTGGGGCTGTTGCAGTTTTCGCTGTATGTCGCGGGTTTTGAGCCCAGCTTGCCATTGCTGGGATGGTTGCTCGCCATGGCTTGGCTGTTTCTGGCTTACTGGTTTGACTTGCCTGCATGGCATGTGCAAGCCGCCGGCTGCTGGCTGCTGGCCACGGGCTTGTTTGTGTTCACCCGAGCGCCCAGCGGCAATGTCTGGGATGCTTGGATAGACCCGTGGTTATGGCTGTGGGCGCATGCGCAACTGGCCCGAAGCTGGTGGCATCAACGCAGTCGCAGCAGCCACTCCTGACGCCACAGCCATTCACCGGGCCGCGCGATGTTGTCCGCATTCACCTGGCCGGGTTTTAAACGCTGCTCAATATCCCAGCGCACGGCCACGCGATCACACAATTGCAGGGTTTCACAGGGCAGTTCAGGCGAACCCAGCGCTCTGTCCACCATGAACCAGGCACCGGGCCGTTGCTCACGGCCTTCGCTGAATGCATTCACTGTGTGTTGATCCGGCACAAAGCGGTTGGCCCCGGGCAACAAAAACTGAAAACGCTCAAATTCGCCGTTGAAGCCTTCGGGCACCCACACGGTGTCAGCCTGTGGCCGCTGAGTTGAATTGCCCTGAAATCCAATTCGCTCCCCGGACATGCCGTGCAACAACACATTCAATCCCGCCAAGGCCAGCATGGCACAGACCAAGCCCGTCAAAGCCTGCGCCGAATTCAGCCAACACATACGCAAGCACAGGGCCAGCGTCAATACGCAGCACAGCAACAACGTGACCAACCACGGAACAGGTAACAGACCAAGCGGGTGCGCATGCCAACCCAGCCAGCTGACCACCATCAACATGAGGAGCGACAACACGCCGACCGCGACAGACACGGCTTTGGTCACCGACTGCACATGCAAAGCCATCAACATGGTCAGCGCCGGCATGACGGGCAGCAAGTACCGGCTGGAGCGCTGGCTAGGCAAGACAAACACACAGCACCAGACAGCGATCCACAGACACAAAGCCGCGCTGAGATTGCCTTTCAAAGCCAAGCGCGATTGCTTGAGCGAACGCCAGCCAACGCCCAGCAAAACCAGACACCAAGGAAATAACAAGCCCATGTTTTGCAAGGGCGCGGTGAGGTAGTCACCCGAGCCACGCCAACTGAACAGCAAAGACCAATAGCCTTGGCTGTCATTGAGCTTGCCCGCGTTTTCACGTTGCACAAATTCGCGCCAGACTTCCTGCGGCTGCGGGTCTATCAACAGCCAGCTGGCAAACACCGCAACGGCCAGCGCAGACATCCACAGGGTTTGCGCCACACTCACCGCCAGCTCGCGCCGCGTGGATGGCGTTTGCAATAGCAGGCGCATGGCCCATACGCCTGCCGCCACCGGCAGGATCAGCGCAAAAGATTTGTAGCCCAGCCCGATGCCGGTCAACACGCCCAGCACCGTCCAGCTCAACCACTCACGTGCGCTGTTGTGAATGCTTTGCCCCTGGTGTGAGGCCGAACACCAGAGCACATAAGCCGGTGCCAGGCTGTACCAAAACATCTCCGGCGCGGTGGTCAGGTAGGGCCGCCCGTAACGAAACGTTCCCCAACACAGCAGCAAACACAACACCGCCCAGGCGCCGCTGCGCCATTCGCCCAGCCAACGGTGCAGCAACACGCACATGCCCAGGCTGACCAGCGCCAAATACATCAAACTCGGCAAACGCAACAACCACAACTGCCAATGCTGGCCCCAGCCGCTGAGCAGCATGCTTTGCCAGAACAACACCGGCGGCTTGGTGTTGCGCATGTCATTCAAATCGGAGACCAAGGGCAGCCACTGTCCACTGGCAGCGGTCAGCCGGGCAATGTGCGCATACACCATTTCATCGCCATTGCTGGGCATGTAAATATTGTCTGTGCCCCACAGGTAAATCAATGCCAGCACCAGCACCATCAACCACAGCAATCGGGGAGATGTTGGCTGGCCAGGTGCGGATGTTTGGGTCATGGCGTGTCTGACTTAGCGTGCTGACGAAATGTCCACCAGTCATTTGTCAGGTAATTGCTGACACTGGCCAACAAAATAGACAAGACATTGGCCAACAGGTAATACATGTACGCAGAGAGAAACAAGGTCAATGCATATTGAATCAGTATGCCCAACCAGCACGAGAGCGCGTATTTCAACAAGCGCTTGCCGGTGGCCACATCCACACTCAGACTGGCCCCGGGTTGTTCTGCCAGCCGGTCAGCCCATGTCCACACGCTGTTCCAGGCAAAGTTGTTCAAGGTGGCCACGGCGATGGCGCAACCCAGGGCCAGTGACAAGCGCAAGCCCTTATCCGCCACAGCCAGCGGCAACAACCACTCTTGCATGACAAACAACACGGCGATATTGACCGCTGTGCCTGACGCACCGACGGTGGCAAAACGGATGTAACGCCAGCGGAACAATCGCTGCAAACCGGGCTCGGCCCAGGCCAGCATGGCTGGCAAACGAAACGGCAAACCGACTGAAGTTGACTCAGGCATATGCCGGATCCCGTGGCTCGCACATCTCTAACTGCGTCAATGCAACCGACAAAACTTGCGCCGGTTGAATGCGCTGCAAACATTGGTTATCCCCGTCGCACGGCGTGTCCCGGTGGTTGTAAGCAGTCAAGCAGGGCGAGCAAGCGGCTTGGCTGTCGAGCGCCATCGCACGCGGTGTCAACGGGCCGTACAAAGCGCTGGTTTCAGGGCCGAAAAACATCAGCGTGCGAATAGGGGTGAGGCTGGCGAAATGGCCGGGGCCGCCGTCATTCGCGACCAACAAGTCGCTGTGGAAAAACAAGCGTATCAAGGCTTCCAGGTTTTTGGTGTAACCGACAAAGTCAAGGCAGTTCGGGTGATCGCAGGCTGCTTGTATGGCCTGCGCCAGCGCCTGGTCTTCCGGCAAGCCAATGATGCCGACCGCATGGCCTTGTTCGCACAAGCCCTTGGCGAGTTCGGCGTAATGCGCGGCAGGCCAGGCGCGTATCGGCAACAAACCGCCACCGGCGTAAAACAAAATGCGCTTCTTGGCCGACATGAACAACGGGTGGTCACGGTGCAAATCTCGTGTGAAACCGGCCATGTCGCCTTCGCTGAAATGCACTTGCAAACCAGACTCTTGCGGCTTGAGCGTGACGGGCAAGGCTTTGGTGCGCGGCACGCTGTTGCTTTGTAAGCCATCGACCAAAGCGATGAATTGCAAGCTGATGTGGCGGTAGGGGTTGTAGGGAATGGCTGCGTTGAAAAACGAGCCCCGGTACAAACCTTCTTGTGTGTGCGGCGTGAACCCGGCCAGCAAGCGTGCGCCACTGCCATAGGCCAACAAAGCGCTGATGCGGGAAAACAATTCGCAATCGATGACTGCGTCCAGTTTCAAACGGCGTAAACGCCACAGCACTTTGACCAAGCCAAGCAGCAGACTGAACAAACCGCTGTCATCGATGCCATGCAAATGTGTTTCAGGTGCCAGCCCCAATAAACGCGCCACCGATTGATTTTTCTTGAGTTGCAGTATGTGGATTTCTGCGCCCGGGTGGTTATGCCTGATGCGGGCGAACATCGGTCCGGCCAGCACCATACTGCCCATTTCGGACAACATGATCACCAGGACTTTTTGTATGGGTTGACCGCTTGTACTGCGCCGACCCAAGCAGCTGTGCCACAGAGACACCAGGCCACATAAAAAAGGACCGACCCAGGCGTCGATACGGCGTTGCGTTTGTATATTCATAGTCAGCAGCGGGCATTGTAGTCAGCCCGCTGCGCTTCACTGTCTGGCCAGCACCGGTTGCAAAGCGCGCCCGGTGTGCGTGCCCAGTTTCACCAGCGCCTCAGGCGTGTCTGCCGCCACCACCCGGCCGCCGCCATCGCCGCCTTCAGGCCCCAGGTCAATCACCCAGTCGGCTTCGGCGATCACGTCCAAATCGTGTTCGATCACCACCACGCTGTGGCCGCCATCGACCAGTCGGTGCAACACACGTATCAGCTTGTCCACATCGGCCATGTGCAATCCGACCGTGGGTTCGTCCAACACGTACAAAGTGTGCGGCGCTTGCTGGCCGCGTCGGGTGATGTCGTCACGCACTTTGGACAACTCGGTCACCAGTTTGATGCGCTGCGCTTCGCCACCGCTCAATGTCGGTGACGGTTGTCCCAGCGTCAAATAACCCAGCCCCACATCTTTCAACAATTGCAATGGGTGGCTGATTTGCGTCATGGCAGAGAAGAACTCCACCGCTTCATCGACTTCCATTTGCAACACGTCGCCAATGCTTTTGCCGCGCCAGCGCACTGCCAGCGTTTCCGGGTTAAAGCGCGCGCCCTTGCACACCTCGCACAAGACCTTCACATCCGGCAGAAAACTCATTTCGATGGTGCGCATGCCCTGGCCTTCGCAGCCCGGGCAGCGGCCTTCACCCGTGTTGAAACTGAAGCGCCCGGGGCCGTAGCCGCGTGCTCTGGCTTCCAAGGTGTCCGCAAACAACTTGCGTATCGTGTCCCAAAAGCCGATGTAGGTGGCCGGGCAACTGCGCGGTGTTTTGCCGATGGGCGTTTGGTCCACTTCCAACACACGGTCGACGCTTTCATAACCGCTCACGCCAGTGCAACCCACCCACGCCGGGTGCTTACCGGCTTCGTCTGCCTTGCGTCCTGCTTGGGTCGAACGTTGGTTGACCACGGCTTGCACATTGGTCAGCAACACATCACGCGCAATGGTGGACTTGCCTGAGCCGCTGACACCCGTGACCGCCACCAAGCGCTGCAAAGGCACATCCATAGTGACCTTGTTCAAGTTATGCAAAAACGCGCCTGTGACCCGCAACATGCCTTTTTTCGGTGTCACCAGTCGGCGCAATTGCATGGGGTGCTGCATGGCGTGCTTTAAGTAACGCCCGGTTTGTGAATCCGGCGCGGCCATCAGATCGGCCACCGTGCCCTGCGCCACCAAATGACCGCCGCGTTTACCAGCGCTAGGCCCGATATCGATGATGTGATCGGCCCGGCGAATCGTGTCTTCGTCATGCTCGACCACCACCAGCGTATTGCCTTTGTCGCTGAGGATTTTCAATGCATCCAACAAAATGCGGTTGTCACGCGCATGCAAGCCGATGGTCGGTTCATCCAGCACATAGCACACGCCTTGCAAATGGCTGCCGAGTTGCGCGGCCAAACGAATGCGCTGCGCTTCGCCGCCGCTGAGCGTGGGCGCGCCCCGGTCCAACGTCAAATAACCTAGGCCCACACTTTCCAAAAATTCCAATCTGCTTTGGATTTCAGGCAGCAGGTCGCGGGCAATATCCGCTTCACGACCGCTCAACTTCAATCCCGCTGCCCAGGCACGTATGCGCACCACACTCATGCGGGCCAATTCAGTGATGGACACACCCGCGAATTTGACAGCGCGTGCCGTCGGGTTCAGGCGAGTGCCATGGCATGAAGGGCAGGTTTGATCCGCCACATCTTCAAGTTCGGGTTCGGCAAAACTTTTTTCGCGCCCGCGTTCTTGCGGGTCTTGCACGGAATCGTCCAGCGCCGAGCGTTGCTCGCGGGTCAAGGCCGTGCCGGTGCCCACACACTCGGTGCACCAGCCGTGTTTGCTGTTGTAAGAGAAGAGGCGCGGATCGAGTTCGGCATACGAGGTGTCGCACACCGGGCAGGCACGGCGCGTAGAAAAAGCTTGCAGTCGACCGATCTGCGAGGTGTCATCCCCCTGCTCCATGGCTTGCTGCAAACCGTCGAGTTCACTCAACACATGCAACACGCCTTTGCCGTGCTCCAGCGCGGTCATCAAGGCTTGCCTGAGCTCCGCTTCTTTGGCGGGCTCGACCGTCAAACTGGCCACGGGCAATTCGATGGTGTGTTCTTTGAAACGGTCCAAACGCGGGAAACCGGTGGTGGGTAAAAACTGTCCGTCCACCCGCAAATGCGTGAAGCCGCGCGGACGTGCCCAATCAGCCAGTTCGGTGTACACGCCTTTGCGGTTCATCACCAAGGGGCTGAGCAAACCGATGTGTTGGCCGCGAAACTGTTTCATCAGCAAAGCGGCCAAGCGATCCGGGGTTTGCGGTTGCAAAGCGGCATCGTCATGCACGCAATGCTGTGTGCCTAACTTCACGTACAACAATCGCAAGAAATGCCAGACTTCGGTGGTGGTGCCCACGGTGCTTTTACGACCGCCGCGACTAAGCCGCTGTTCAATGGCGACAGTGGGAGGAATGCCATAGACGGCATCGACTTCGGGACGACCAGCGGGCTGCACGATGCTGCGGGCGTAAGCGTTCAAACTTTCCAGATAACGTCGCTGGCCTTCGTTGAACAGAATGTCAAACGCCAGCGTGGATTTGCCGGAGCCGCTGACGCCGGTGACCACGTTGAACTGGCCGCGTGGAATATCCACGCTCAGGTTTTTCAGATTGTGTTCTTTGGCATTGACGATCCGGATGTTGTTGTTCAACACCTGGCCCAGGTATTTGGCTGACGGCTCGGCAGCGATTGCGGCCAGGTTGCTCTGTTGCTCGTTAGCGGACGGGTTGCTCTGTTGCTTGTTAGCGGTCAGGTTGCTCTGTTGCTTGTTAGCG
>CANNRV010000111.1 GCA_947508145.1 Comamonadaceae bacterium | reverse complement strand
GTCAGGGCCACGGTTTCAAAGTCTTGCGGCAAACGCTCGCTGCCGGACTCAAACACCGTCATGGCTTGCGTGCGTAAATTGATGATGCCGCCGAAGCTTTTGCCTTGCCCAACAGGCCAGGTCATGGGCACGCAAGGCATGCCGAGTTCGCGCTCTACCTCGTCCAAAATATCCAGCGGGTCGCGCACCTCGCGGTCCATTTTGTTGACAAAGGTGATGATGGGCGTGTCGCGCTGGCGGCAAACTTCAATCAAGCGGCGGGTTTGCGCTTCCACACCGTTGGCTGCGTCAATCACCATCAAGGCCGAGTCCACGGCGGTCAGCACCCGGTAGGTGTCTTCCGAAAAGTCTTTGTGGCCGGGCGTGTCCAGCAAATTGATGACGTGGTCCCGGTACAGCATTTGCATCACCGATGAAGCCACTGAAATGCCGCGTTGCTTTTCAATTTCCATCCAGTCGCTGGTGGCGTGGCGCGAAGCCTTGCGTGCTTTGACCGACCCGGCGATTTGGATCGCACCGGAAAACAACAACAGCTTTTCAGTCAGCGTGGTTTTACCCGCGTCGGGGTGGGAAATGATGGCAAAAGTGCGGCGTCGGCGCACTTCCTCTAAGGCAGTGGTCATGGTGTTTACTGGGGATAAGCGGGGATCATAGCCGCACGACTGCGACGGCTCAGAGTTCGCCTTGCTGCTTGTCGACGGTATAGAAACGCACAGTGCGTATCAGTGTGTTGCGGTCAAACGGCTTGGCCAAGACCCGGTTGATACCGGCTTGCTGGCAGCGCTCGATAGCGTCTTGCGCCACATTCGCCGTCAGCGCGACCGCAGGCACATCGCAAAACGGCTTGGGCGCTTGCTGTCGGATGGTTTGAACCACTTGCGCGCCGTCTATGTCCGGCATGACCAGATCAATCAACACCAATTCATATTCATTGGCTAGCATTTTCTCCAGCGCTTGCTGGCCGTTTGCCGCTTGTTCAATTTGGGCATTTGGAAAACTGCGCATCAAAGTGGCGGTCACGACCAGGCGGTTGACATCGTTGTCATCCACCACCAGCAAACGGATAGGGCTCAGGTCATGGCTGGCGGTGACATTGAAGCTGGGCTGGGTGTTGGCCGGTGCGGCAGCCAGTGCCAGTGGCAAACGCAAAGTGAAGGTGGAGCCTTCACCAATTTGGCTTTGCAAACCCAATTCGCCTTGGTGGCTTTTCACCAGGCTTTGAGTGATGGCCAGGCCCAAGCCGTTGCCGCGCATGGGTTCGCTCAAGCGCAAAGCGGCTTGCGCATCATGCACCTGGATAAACGGCTGGTAAATGCGTTGTTGTTGTTCCTCTGACATGCCAATGCCTGAATCTTGCACTTCAACCACCAGCCAGGTTTGTTCGTGAGAAGGCCGGGTCAGACTGACTTGCATTTGTACAAAGCCGGAGGGCGTGAATTTGATGGCGTTGCCCAACAGGTTGATCAGCATTTGCGATAAGCGGTTTTGATCAATGCTGACCCATGTATCGACCTCATCTGCCAGTGTCAGCCTGTAGTCGAGTTGCATTTCCCGGGCCTGGTGAGCCAAGGTGTGGAAGGTCTGGTGGATGACCTGGCGCAGATTGACCACCTGTGGATTCAAAGTCAGCTGGCCCAGCCTGATTTGGGAAAAGTCCAGCAGGTCATTGATCACGGTCAGCAAATGCGCAGCAGCGTGTTGTGCGCTTTCAATGTAGCCCGTGGAATCTTGGGGGATCTGCTTGTTGTCATGCAGCAAACCCAGGTAGCCGATCACCGCGTTCAACGGCGTGCGCATGTCATGGCTGACCATGGCTAAAAACTTGTCTTTGTGCGAGTCGGCGATTTTCAAAGCATCGGTGGTTTTGGCCAGGCGTATGTTGATGCGGTTCATCGTGTGCAAATTCTGGGCATTGGCCGAGTCATACACAAACACCAAAACCACCTGTGTGATTTCCATCACCATGATGCACATCAAACTTTGCGCCAGATAGCGCCAGTCCTGGTCGGCACGCATGGGCAAATAACCATAGATCTGGGCAAAAAACATGGCCAGCAAACAAATAAAGCTGAACAGCACCCAAAAAATGGCCCATTTGCGAGACATGGTGAAAACAGCCAGCAAAGGCACCAAGCCCATGAACATCACGTAAATAGATGTCAAGCCATCACCGCAAGCCGAGTTGAACAAAATCAATGCAATCAATGTCAGCTGGTAAACCGCATGCGCCCAAAGCATCTTTAAGCCCAGCCACCAGCAATACAAATTCAGACTGATGACAGCTGATGCCCATATGCAAGACCATCCGGCGATCGGATTGGAGAGAAAAAACATCAGCCCCGCGATAGGCATTAAAAACATCACAGCAAACACCGAATTCATTAAGAAATAAAAATCAGGCGAACTGCGTAAAGGCTTTGGCAGTTTTCTCAGCACCCAGAGGTAAAAAAGATAATTCCGGTCAATCATGTGAGTGCGTATGCTGGCGGCGGGGTAATTCGGTGGAGTGTAGCCGCCATAGCCAATGAATTGAAATAGAATGCGGCACCGAGGAGCGCTGCAGCATCTGAACGATGTGAGGCTCGGAACCCTTTCCAACTGCGCTCACCCACTGACAACGTGAGGTGAGCACCTCGGTTCAACCTGTGTCTCTTTTCACGCGTCAGTGGCCCTGAACTTTTTTTGGAGCCTCTTGATGAACGCATCTCTCAAACCCGCACAAACCACTGATTTCCATGTCGCTGACATGAGCCTGGCCGATTGGGGCCGCAAAGAAATCAAAATCGCCGAAACCGAAATGCCCGGCTTGATGGCGATCCGCCAGGAATTCGCCAAAGCGCAGCCTTTGAAAGGCGCGCGCATCACCGGTTCACTGCACATGACGATTCAAACCGCGGTGCTGGTTGAAACCCTGCAAGCACTGGGCGCGCAAGTGCGTTGGGCTTCTTGCAATATTTTCTCTACGCAAGACCACGCCGCCGCCGCGCTCGTGGCCAACGGCACACCGGTATTTGCCTACAAAGGCGAAACACTGGACGACTACTGGGATTACACCCACCGCATTTTTGAATTCGCCGCCAAGGGCGCAGACGGCGAAGGCCCGAACATGATTCTGGACGACGGCGGCGATGCCACTTTGCTCATGCACTTGGGCAAACGCGCTGAAAAAGACGCGTCATTGTTGAACAACCCTGGCAGCGAAGAAGAAGTCTGTTTGTTCAATGCCATCAAAGCCAAGCTCGCGATTGACAACACTTGGTACAGCCGCAAATCAGCACACATCATCGGCGTGACCGAAGAAACCACCACCGGCGTGTTGCGTTTGAACGAAATGGCCGCCAAAGGCACGCTGATGTTCCGCGCGATCAACGTGAACGACTCCGTCACCAAGAGCAAATTCGACAACCTGTACGGCTGCCGCGAATCTTTGGTGGACTCCATCAAGCGCGCCACTGACGTGATGATCGCCGGCAAGGTTGCGCTGGTGGCCGGTTACGGCGATGTGGGCAAAGGTTCCGCCCAGGCTTTGCGCGCTTTGAGCGCCCAAGTGTGGGTGACAGAAATCGACCCGATCAACGCTTTGCAAGCAGCCATGGAAGGCTACAAAGTCGTGACCATGGAATACGCGGCTGACAAGGCTGACATTTTTGTGTCTGCCACCGGCAACAAAAACGTGATCCGTTACGAACACATGGCCGCCATGAAAGACGAAGCGATTGTGTGCAACATCGGTCACTTCGACAACGAAATCGATGTCGCCTCTTTGGAAAAACTCCAGTGGGACGAAATCAAGCCGCAAGTCGATCACATCATCTTCCCTGACGGCAAAAAAATCACTTTGCTGGCCAAAGGCCGCTTGGTCAATCTGGGTTGCGCCACCGGCCACCCCAGCTTTGTCATGTCTTCCAGCTTTGCCAACCAGACGATTGCGCAAATCGAGTTGTTCACACGCCAAGACCATTATGAAAACGGCAAGGTCTATGTGTTGCCCAAGCACCTGGACGAAAAAGTCGCGCGTTTGCATTTGAAGAAAGTCGGCGCCATGCTGACCGAACTCACTGACGAACAAGCTTCTTACATTGGCGTGAGCAAAAACGGCCCCTACAAAGCCGACACCTACCGCTATTGATCAGATGCGCGCCGACCAGCTGCTGGTCGAGCGCGGTCTGGCTGCATCGCGCTCGCAAGCCCAGCGTTTGATCGCCGCCGGTGTGCAATGGCGCATGCCTTTGCACACTTGGCAGCGCATCGACAAAAACGGTGTGCTGCTGCCGACAGATTGTGAATTGCAGTTGCTTGACGATGCAGAGTCACGCTTTGTGTCACGCGGCGGTTTGAAGTTGGCTGGCGCATTGCAAGCCACCGGTGTTGTCGTGCCGGGTTTGTGTTGTCTGGATATCGGCCAGTCCACCGGCGGCTTCACCGACTGCTTATTGCAACACGGTGCTGCCAGCGTGGTGGGTGTGGATGTCGGCCATGCACAATTGCATCCTTCGCTGCGGGACGACGCGCGCGTGGTGTGCATTGAAAAATTCAATGCGCGAAACTTGGATGCGAGTGATTCGGCTTTGCGTTCATACACACCTCAAGGCGGTTTTGATCTGGTGGTCGCGGATCTGAGTTTTATCTCGCTGACTTTGGTGTTGCCGGGCTTGGCGCAGTTGATGAAGCCCCAAGCGCAGGCGCTGTTGCTGGTCAAGCCGCAGTTTGAATTGCAGCCTTCTGACATAGGCAAGGGCGGCTTGGTGAAAAACCCGGCCATGTATGCCCAGGTGCAACAACGTGTTCAGTCTGTTTGCAACGATGTCGGGTTTGAAGTGTTGAATTGGTTAGACAGCCCGATCGTCGGCGGTGACGGCAACCGGGAATTTTTTATACACGTGCGCAGGAGTTTTGTATGAGCGTTTCTGGCTCTACCCCACTTAGCTTTGAATTTTTCCCCCCGAAGACGCCAGATGGCGCTGCCAGGTTGGCGTCGGTGCGGCAGGCGCTGTACCCGCTCAAGCCGCAGTTTTTCAGTGTCACTTATGGCGCAGGCGGCTCCACACAAGACGGCACTTTGCAACAGGTGCAAAGTATTTTGCAAGATGGATTTGACGCTGCCCCGCATTTCTCCTGTATAGGCACCACACGCGACAGCGTGCGCGAACAACTTGCGGCTTTCAAAGCAGCTGGCATACGCCGCATGGTGGCCTTGCGTGGCGACTTGCCCAGCGGTCACGGCACTTTCGGAGAATTCCGCTACGCCAGTGAATTGGTGGAATGCATACGCCAAGAGTCCGGCGAGCATTTCCATATTGAAGTCGGCTGTTACCCGGAAGTGCATCCGCAGGCCAAGTCGCCGCAAGCCGATGTGCAGGCTTATGTGACCAAGGTCAAAGCCGGTGCCAATTCGGCCATCACCCAGTATTTCTTCAACAGCGATGCTTACTTTCGCTTTGTCGACGAGGCCTACAAACTCGGCGCGGATATTCCGGTGGTGCCGGGCATCATGCCCATCATCAGTTCATCCCAGTTGATGCGTTTTTCAGATGCTTGCGGGGCCGAAATACCGCGCTGGATACGTTTGCGTTTGCAATCGTTTGGGGACGACACCGCCTCCATCAAAGCCTTTGGCTTGGAAGTGGTGAGCGATTTGTGCGAGCAATTGCGCAACGGCGGCGCACCCGGTTTGCATTTCTACACCATGAACCAGTCGGCGGCAGTCACGGCGATTTGCCACAACCTCGGACTGGCTTAACCGCGCGTCAGACTGAACCCGGCCAGGTGGTCCTGGCCCATCAGTTGCACCATTTGCGGTAAGGCCTGTTGCAGTTGCTCATACAAAGTGAACGGCGGGTTGATGATCACCACGCCGCTGTCGACCAAGCCTATGGGTTTGGACTTTTCTCCTGCCACCATATCGGTGCGCGCACCGGTTTTGATGCGCAACGTGGCGTGCAACCAAGGCTTGTCGGCTTGACGCGCTAGGTTGGTCAGATGCCGCGGCAGGGTGTGCGCCTGAGGCCTGGGAATGATGGGATACCACACCACATAGGTGCCGGTGGCAAAACGCTTCATGCCAATCGACACAGCCACCACCACGCGTTCATAGTCCAGCTTGATTTCGTAGCTCGGGTCGATGAACACCAGCCCGCGCCGAGATGGCGGCGGTAAAAATTTGGGCAGTCCGTTGAAGCCGTCTTCATGCATGACCGTGACCTGGCGACCGGCTTTCAACGCGTCCACCTGGGTTTGCAAGTGGCGTATGTCGGTGGGATGCATTTCAAACAGCTTGAGTTTGTCTTGTTCGCGCAACAAATGCTGGGCGATGAACGGCGAGCCCGGGTAATTGATCAGTCCGCCTTGCGGATTGAAATGGTCTAGCACCCGTCTGTAATCCAGCAGCACCTCGGCCATCGGGCCTGATAACTTGGATTTCTTTCGCATCAGGGCCAGCAAACCCTCTTGTGCCTCACCGCTTTGGTTGGCATCCGCGCTGTCGAGCCGGTAAATGCCAGCCCCGGCATGGGTGTCTATGGCGGTAAAGCCCACCTCTTTGAGTGCTAAATGCTTCATAACAGCAACCAGCACCGTATGTTTGAGTACATCGGCATGGTTGCCGGCGTGGAAAGCGTGACGGTAACTGAACATCCTGCGATGGTAACCCGTGATGTGCGGATTGTCGAAGTCCTTTGAAACTGGCATAGAATGGCGGGCTTCGCAGCGAACAAGGTCCCGCGGCGAAGACATTACCCCCACCTAAGAGGTTCTCAGCAGAAGAACACCGACCGTGGAAAAGGACCCCACAACCCACTCTAGGAAACACATGTCCACTTTCAGCGCAAAACCCGCTGACGTGACGCATGAGTGGTTTGTGATTGACGCCACCGATAAGGTGCTCG
>CANNRV010000110.1 GCA_947508145.1 Comamonadaceae bacterium | reverse complement strand
GTTCATAGTGGAAAAAGGCACGCCGGGTTTCAGCGTTGGTCGTTCTTTGGACAAAACCGGTTGGTTGTGTTCCGACACGGCTGAGCTGGTTTTGGACAACGTGCGTCTAGGCCCAGATGCTTTGCTGGGTGAGCAAGACAAAGGTTTTTATGCGCTGATGAAAAATTTGCAGACCGAGCGCATCGCCTTGGCCGCCATGGCGATTGGCCATTGCCAACGTGCGATTGAACTCACACTCGACTATGTGCGTCAGCGTCAGGCCTTCGGCAAAAGCCTGTGGGAGATGCAACACATCCGCCAGCGCATTGCCATGCTGGATGCCAAAACCCGCTCGGCGCGTCAGTTCATGTACCACTGTGCCTGGTCGGTCACGCAAGAGCATGACATCGTGCAAGAAGTCTCCATGCTCAAAGCACTGACCGGTGACTTGGTGAATGAAGTGGTCGGCGGATGTTTGCAATTTTGGGGCGGCATGGGCTATATGCGCGAAGCGCCTATCGAGCGCTTGTGGCGTGATGCCCGCGTGCTGGCTATCGGCGGCGGTGCCACCGAGGTCATGCTGGAAGAAGTGGCCAAGCGCTACTGATGCCATGTTCCACACAATACTGATTGCCAACCGGGGTGAAATCGCCTGCCGTGTCGCTGCCACGGCTAAGCGCATGGGCGTGCGTACCGTCGCTGTGTATTCCGACGCAGACGCACAGGCGGCGCATGTGCAAGCTTGCGACGAAGCGGTGCATATAGGTGGAGCGTCTGTGCAAGACAGTTATTTGCAATGGCAGCGCATACTGGACGCAGCATTGCAAACCGGTGCGCAAGCCGTGCATCCCGGCTATGGTTTCTTGAGCGAGAACGCTGACTTTGCGAACGCCTGTGCCAAAGCAGGTTTGGTGTTCATCGGGCCCGGGGTAGATGCCATTCAAGCCATGGGCCTCAAAGCGGCTTCCAAACAGTTGATGGAAAAAGCCGGTGTGCCCTTGGTGCCCGGTTACCACGGTGCGGATCAATCACCTGCCTTGCTGGAAAAAGAAGCCTTGCGCATCGGCTATCCGGTGTTGATCAAAGCCAGTGCCGGCGGCGGCGGCAAAGGCATGCGTATCGTGCAGCAGGCAGCTGACTTTGATGAAGCTTTGGCTTCATGCCAGCGCGAAGCCAAAAACAGTTTTGGCGATGACGCGGTGCTGATTGAAAAATACGTGCAGCGTCCGCGCCACATTGAAATACAAGTGTTTGGCGACACGCACGGCAACGTGATTCATTTGCATGAGCGAGATTGCTCGGTGCAACGCAGGCACCAGAAAGTGTTGGAAGAGTCGCCCGCGCCGGGTCTGTCTGAAGACATGCGCCAGCGCATGGGTGCCGCCGCCGTTGCCGCTGCCAAAGCGGTGAACTATGTGGGCGCGGGCACGGTGGAGTTCATCGTCGAGCAGTCCGAACGCGGCATGGATTTTTTCTTCATGGAAATGAACACCCGCTTGCAGGTGGAGCACCCGGTGACAGAAGCGGTCACTGGTTTGGATTTGGTGGAATGGCAATTGCGTATTGCCAGCGGTGAGCCACTGCCATTGACCCAGGCACAAGTCACAGTCAACGGCCATGCGATCGAAGCACGCATTTGCGCCGAGACACCTGACAACGATTTCTTACCGGCCATTGGCCAGTTGCAAGTCATGCGCTCGCCCCACGCCAGCCATTTCACGGTGTCCCCAGTGCGGCTTGACAGCGGCGTGCGTGAAGGTGACAGCATCAGCCCGTATTACGACTCGATGATCGCCAAACTGATTGTGCATGGCGACACGCGCGAGCAGGCCCTGGCCAGATTGGATCAGGCGCTGGCGCAACTGCATATCGTCGGCGTGCAAAACAATGTGGCCTTTGTGCGGCACGTGATTCGCACGCCATCTTTTACGCAAGCGAATTTGGACACGGCATTGATTGAGCGTGAAAAAGCCCTGCTTTTCCACCAGCAAACTTTGTCAAATCAACATGCAGTGGCAAGCGCTATGGCTGCACTGTTGCGAGCCGAAACCCCTGAGCACTCGGGCTGGATCGACCCTTGGTCAGCACGCAGCAAATGGTTGATGCAAGGTGTGTCAAACCGTTCCTTTGAATTCACAGTGAACGGCTCAGCTATCAAAGTCGTGTTGATCAGCCACGTGCGCGGCGGCATGCGTTTGCGCATTGCAGATGTAGAAGCCGACTTCAGCTGGCAAGACCACGCCGGTGAATTGCAGTTGCATTGGCACGACCAGGATTGGCGCTGCCATGTGTATGCGAACGCGCACGACTGGCATGTGTTTGCAAATACCGGCTACAGCAGCTTGACCCGGGTGGACCCGCTGGCATACACCGCACCAGATGCATCTGCGGGCGGCAAGCTCACGGCCCCCATGCCCGGCAAATTGCTGGCCTTCAATGTCAGTGTCGGCGACAGCGTGGTCGCTGGCCAGGCGCTGGCTGTGATGGAGGCCATGAAAATGGAACACACGGTGGCGGCACCCGGCAAAGGCACCGTGGCCGAGTTGTTGTATGCCCCGGGTGACCAGGTCGAAGAAGGCGCACCCTTGCTGCGCTTGTCGGTGGACTGACGTGAACAACCAGCAAACGCCTTGGCAAAGTTTGCGTCAGCGCTGGCAGCAAGTCTGCAACGCGCCTGCCGGACAGGCATTGCCATCGCCTTGTGTGTCTGTGTGCATCATGAAAACCGATGCGGATGAATGCCAAGGCTGTTTGCGCACTTTGAATGAAATCGCTGGCTGGGGCATGAGCACACCGGCGCAACAACAGGCGGTCTGGCAGCGGTTGGGACAACGCATCACACAACATTTCAACCAGGGCTGATATGCACCAACTGACTTTTTACTTCGATGTCATCAGCCCCTATGCTTATTTGGCGTTTGACAAATTGCCACAGGCCTTGCAGGGCTTGAGTTACCAAATCACTTACCAGCCGGTGCTGTTTGGCGCGGTGTTGCAACACCATGGTCAGCTTGGTCCGGCGGAGATTGCTGGCAAGCGTGGCTGGACTTACCGTCAGTCGCTGTGGCTGGCCAAAGAACAAGGGCTGGATTTGCAATTACCGGCGGCGCATCCGTTCAACCCCTTGGCTTTGCTCAGACTGGCCACGGCCTGTGATCCCCAAGGGCAACCGAACCGCTATGTGTGTGAGCAATTGTTCAAGCATGTGTGGCTGGGCGGCCATGACGCCGCTGACACGGCGCGTTTGGCTGAACTGATGGCCCGTTTGCAACCCACTCGTTCACCGGAGGCGCAAGATGTCAAAGACCAATTGCGCCTGGCCACCGAAGCGGCGATCAGCAAAGGCGTGTTCGGTGTGCCCACCATCGAAGTCAACGGGGAATTGTTTTGGGGCCAGGAGAGCCTGCCCATGTTGCGCCAGTATCTGGAGGCGGATGCTTGGTTCTCGGAACCGGCTTGGCAACACGCGGCCAATTTGCCCGTAGGTATTCAGCGAAAGCGCTGATCAATTCACATAGTGAAACAAGCCCAAAGGGTTTGCCCTAGGGTTGTCAGCGCTTGTTCAGTTTAGTGTCAGTCGCAGGCAAGTACTGGCAACCAAAATACTCACAGACCCCTATTCTGCGGGCAACCATAAGGAGACACCATGGCCATCGTGCATGAAGACCGACCAATGTCGTCGGAAGAAAAGAAAGTTATTTTTGCCTCATCACTGGGCACGGTGTTCGAGTGGTACGACTTCTACTTGTACGGCTCATTGGCAGCCATCATTGCCAAACAGTTTTTCAGCGGCCTGGACCAAGGCTCAGCGTTCATTTTTGCGCTGCTGGCATTTGCCGCAGGCTTTATCGTGCGTCCCTTCGGTGCCATTTTCTTTGGCCGCTTGGGTGACATGATCGGTCGCAAATACACCTTCTTGGTCACCATTTTGATCATGGGTTTGTCCACCTTCATCGTCGGCGTGTTGCCCGGTTACGCCAGCATAGGCGTGGCTGCTCCGGTCATCTTGATCGCCTTGCGTTTGCTGCAAGGTTTGGCGCTGGGCGGTGAATACGGCGGTGCCGCCACTTATGTGGCTGAGCATGCTCCCCACGGTAAACGTGGTGCCTACACCTCTTGGATTCAAACCACAGCCACACTGGGTTTGTTCCTGTCGCTGCTGGTCATTTTGGGCACACGTACCGCCATTGGCGAAGATGCTTTTGAAGCCTGGGGCTGGCGCATTCCTTTCCTGGTGTCTATCGCCTTGTTGGCCGTCTCGGTCTACATCCGTTTGTCCATGAACGAATCCCCCGCTTTCACCAAAATGAAAGCCGAAGGCAAAACCTCTAAAGCACCTTTGTCCGAGTCTTTCGGTCAATGGAAAAATTTGAAGATCGTGATTCTGGCGCTCATCGGTTTGACCGCCGGTCAAGCGGTGGTTTGGTACACCGGCCAGTTCTACGCCTTGTTCTTCTTGACACAAGCCTTGAAAGTGGACGGTGCGACTGCCAACTTGTTTGTCGCCGCCTCGCTGATCATCGGCACACCGTTCTTTGTGATCTTCGGTGCCTTGTCTGACAAGATTGGTCGCAAGCCCATCATCATGCTGGGTTGTTTGTTGGCCGTGGTCAGCTACTTCTTTGTGTTCGAGCAATTGACCAAAGCCGCCAACCCTGACTTGCATGCAGCACAACAATCCAACAAAGTGGTTGTCGTGGCCGACCCAGCCGAGTGCTCATTCCAGTTCAACCCCACCGGCACCGTCAAGTTCACATCGTCTTGTGACATTGCCAAACAAAAACTGGCCAGCAACTCGGTCAGCTATTCCAATGAAATCGCCGCACCCGGCACACCGGCTGTCATCAAAGTCGGCGAAACCGTGATTTCTACAGTGGTTACACCAGAAGACGTTGTGGCAGCCAAAGAAGCCGCCGAGAAAAAACTGGAAGCTTTGAAAGCCGCAGACCCGGTGGACCCGAAAGCAGTGAAAAAAGCAGAAGACGCTTTGAAAAATCTGTCTGACGAAAAGAAAAGCCGCGATGCTGTCATCACTGCCAACTTGAGCGCTACTTTGAAAACCGCCGGTTATCCTGCCAAAGCCGATCCGGCCAAAGTGAACAAACCCATGGTGATTCTGATCCTCACCTACCTGGTGATTTTGGTGACCATGGTGTACGGCCCCATCGCCGCCATGTTGGTGGAAATGTTCCCCACCCGCATCCGTTACACCTCTATGTCTTTGCCGTATCACATCGGTAACGGCTGGTTCGGCGGCTTGCTGCCCACCACCGCATTCGCCATCGTGGCGCAAACAGGCAACATGTACAACGGCTTGTGGTACCCCATCATCATTGCGGGCGCTACCTTCGTCATTGGTACCTTGTTCATCACAGAAACCAAAGATGTGGATATTTACGCCGACGATTGATTTTCAAAGTCTGTGAATGACTGGCCCTCCCTTTGCGGAGGGCTTTTTTTTACCTACAATCGCGCACCTCTTGGGAGAGTCGCCATCGATATCCTGTTACAACAAATCATCAACGGCCTGGTGCTTGGCAGCATGTACGCCTTGGTAGCCCTTGGTTACACCATGGTCTACGGCATCATCAACCTGATCAACTTCGCCCATGGCGAGGTGTTGATGGTGGGCGCACTCACCAGTTGGACCGTGATTGGCATATTGCAGGAATATGCGCCTGCCATGCCCGGTTGGTTGATGTTGTTGATATCACTGATTTGCGCTTGTATCGTTGCAGCTACTTTGAACTTCGCGATCGAAAAAATCGCTTACCGCCCGTTACGCGGCGCTCCCAAATTGGCCCCGTTGATCACCGCCATCGGCATGTCTATCCTGCTGCAAACACTGGCCATGGTGATTTGGAAGCCGAATTACAAATCCTTTCCTACGCTGCTGCCCAGCGACCCGATTCCAGTGGCAGGCGCCGTGATCACACCCACACAGATTTTGATTTTGGCGGTTACCGCCATGGCCTTGGCTGCATTGATGTGGCTGGTCAACGGCACACGTCTGGGTCGCGCCATGCGGGCCACCGCTGAAAACCCGCGCGTCGCCACCTTGATGGGTGTCAAGCCGGACATGGTTATTTCCGCCACCTTCGTCATTGGTGCGGTGCTGGCGGCTTTGGCCGGTGTGATGTGGGCCTCCAACTACGGCACGGTGCAACACGGCATGGGCTTTTTGCCGGGTCTCAAAGCCTTCACTGCAGCGGTGTTTGGCGGCATCGGCAACCTGGCCGGGGCAGTGGTCGGCGGCATATTGCTAGGCCTGATCGAGGCGATTGCCTCAGGCTACATAGGCGACCTGACCGGCGGCGTACTCGGCAGCCATTACGCGGATATTTTTGCTTTTGTGGTTTTGATCATCATGCTGACTTTGCGGCCTTCGGGCTTGCTGGGTGAGCGCGTCGCAGACCGGGCTTGATCACTATGAACAACGCAACCCCCACCTCTTACACACGTTATGCGCTTTGGGCCTTGGCATTGTTTGTGTTGCCCTTGTTATTGCAAACCGTTGGTAACGGTTGGGTGCGAATTGCAGACATGGCCTTGTTGTATGTTTTGCTGGCGCTGGGATTGAATATCGTGGTGGGTTACGCCGGTTTGCTGGACTTGGGCTTTGTCGCATTTTTTGCAGTCGGTGCATATATGTTTGGTCTGCTGGCCTCGCCGCATTTAACCGATACCTTTCCTGCGATAGCCGCCATGTTTCCCGAAGGCTTGCACACACCACTATGGGCGGTAATTCCCTTGGGCGCGGGCTTGGCCGGATTGTTTGGCGTGTTGCTGGGTGCGCCCACTTTGAAATTGCGCGGCGACTACCTGGCTATCGTCACCTTGGGTTTTGGCGAAATCATCCGCGTGTTCATGAACAACTTGGACAACCCGGTGAACATCACCAACGGGCCTAAAGGTTTGGGACAGATTGATGCCATGACGGTGATGGGTCACCCACTCTCGCGCACGCTGGATTTGGG
>CANNRV010000109.1 GCA_947508145.1 Comamonadaceae bacterium | reverse complement strand
CTGGACATCCCTGCGTTTGAAACCACCTATTTTTTAAGCCGCGAAACCGTGGTGCCCACACCGGGCGGCGGCATGGCGCAATGGCGCGAAAAAATGTTTGCCGCCATGACACGCAATTCGGGCGGCATTGTGGAGTTTTTTCATTTGCCGGATAACTCGGTGGTGGAGCTTGGTACGAGAGTACAAATTTGAGCTTTCAAGCTACAAATTGATGACAAAACTGCTCATCGGTCAGAATTAATTTGCTAAATTTGATAGGTAACCCTGTGGTTTTTATGGTTTTTACCTCTTTACTTGGTTAATTTAACAACTTACATTCTTTTGGCAAATTTGTTTTTCTGGCTTTTTTTACTGAGCTGCAATCGCATGATTTCCATTTTTTTACGCATCAGCGTGATAGTCACGGCATGGCTTTGGAGCTGCTGCTCGTTGGCGCAAACCGCATTTGTGGTGGACGGCAACACGCCCATCATGTTCAGCGACAAGCAAGTGAAAGTGTTTGTCGATGACAGCAAGCGCATGGGCTTGAACGAGGCCATGGCCCGTTTGAATGATTACAAACCTGCGGCGGACATTGGCAAGCTCAGCCCTTATGTGAATTACTGGGTCAGCCAAAAACTGATGAGCCAGTTGCCGCACGACAGGTTATTTCGCATAGACCCAACCAACACCGGCTTTAACTGGCGCAGTGCAGACCACTATGTGGTCAGGGCAGACGGCAAGATAGAACAACTTAGACCCCAAGGTGCCAGAGGCAACCACAATGACCTGGCAGATATCAATCCGTTTACACAACGCATTGACGACAACCTGAGTCAGTTTGCGGTGTTCACCTTGCACCAGGGCGAGGAGGTGCAGATTTTTTCCAGACTGAGCATGCCGGGCTCATTTCCTGCCAAGCATTTTTTCCTGGGAATTTACGACCACGCAAGTTACATGGAGTTGCGCAGGTATGGGCTGTACCTGGAGGGTGCGCTCTTAGGTGTGTTGTTTGCACTCTGTATCTTCAGTTGGTATTCAGCGTTTCAGCACAGAGACGCGACCAGTATTTCCTATGGGGTATGGTTGTTTTTCGGCTTGACCCAAGCCATGACCTTGGTGATTCACGATGGCCAGCGGATTGCCGAAATGTTCTTCAACATTGAAGGCATAGACACCTCAGGACCGCAATACCTGAGCACCATGCTTGGCAACGTGGCGTCTTATGGCCAGACCATGATGTATGTGGTGTTTGCCCGTAACTTCCTGGAATTGAAAAAATACTACCCGCGCTTTTACCAATTCACCAATGTCTGGATTGCGTGGGAACTGATACATCTGAGCGCATTGCTGTTCTGGGACCATGACTTATCGCAACCGCAGTTTTGGTACCCGGTGTTCTTTCCCATCATTGGCGTGTTGTTCTCCATTTATTTCCTGGCCTTTTTACGTTTTCGGCAAGGTTTGTCCATCGCCAAATTTTTCATGGTGGCGATGGTGCCGTACTTGTGTTTCAGATCGGTCTTTCTGTTGGGCATACTTGGGTTGCCTTCGCCCTTTAGCTTTTTGCCTTCATCCGGTTTTGGATTGTTCTTTCAAAACTCGTTCACCAACCAGTCGTTTGGTGTTTGCTGCGAAGCCTTGATCATGGCGCTGGCGGTGATCAGTCGCACCCGCTGGCTGCAAGATGAACTGGCCAACAGCATTCAAGCGCAAAGTGATTTGATGGCCAACCAAAACAAGGTGCTGGAAGAAACCGTCGCACTGCGCACCAGCGAATTGGCGCAGCAACACCAAGCCTTGGACGAAGCGCATCAACTGGTGGTGGGATCGGTGAATTACGCAAGCCGATTGCAACGCGGGCAACTGCCCAGAAACATTCGCATTGACGGCCGCTTCGATTCGTTTGCCTCGATGTGGGAACCGCGTGACACCATAGGCGGCGATTTGTATTGGATTTCTTCTTCACAGCATGACGGCCCGTTCATTTTGTCCGTGGCTGATTGCACAGGCCACGGTGTGCCAGGCGCCATGTTGTCATTGTTGGTGAGCAATTCACTTGAACGCATTTATGCCAACGACACCATGGAAGACCCGGTATCTGCTTTGCTTTCGCTGGACCACTATGTACGCACCGGCTTGAACCAAGACCGGGCAGACAGCGAAAGCGATGATGGTTGTGACGCTACAGTGCTGCGCATTGACCGGCGTTTACAGCGTGTGGAATTTGCCGGTGCCAAGATTGACCTGTTCCATGTCAACAAGCAAGGTGTGGTCACACGCCACATGGCGCAACGCACCAGCCTAGGCTACCAAGACATGATCGCAGAAGCCGACAAGCCCAAAGTTAATCTCATCAGTTATGAAAAGGGCGATGTGTTCGCCATCGTCACCGACGGCCTGACCGATCAAGTAGGTGGCGAACCCGGCAAACCCAAAGTCTCTTATGGCTACCGCCGACTGGAAAACTTGTTGTCTGCGCATGCCAACCACACATCACAGCAAGTGATTGACGCATTGCGACAGGATTTCACCCACTGGCAAGGTAACAACAGCCGACGCGACGATGTCACCGCAGTGGTGTTTTCACTCTGATATGGATTTTTTATACCAAGTCACTATTTCACGCTCTTAAAAAGGAAATTTGCATGCAACTGAAACATGCCATTGAACTGCGCAATGTGTTGCGCGATAACAAAGTCATCATGGCTTACAACGGCACAGTGTCGGATGAGCTGATGCTGACACTGGCCGATATGCTCAAAGCCAGACTGATTGCACATGACGACTCTAAACGTTCCAAGCTGATTTTTTCAGTCTTCATGGAGGGTGTGCAAAACCTGATCTGGCATGGCAGCGCTCATGACGATGATGCCGGCATGATTTTGATCACCGAGCGTGACAACGAAATCACCATCATGTGCGGCAACCGCATACACAAAAACGAAACGCTGCAACTCAAAGAGCGGTTGCACCAGATTGAAGGTGCGGACAAGGACGCGATACGTCAGATGTACCGCGAAGGCATGTCAACCGCCAGCGAGCACGAAGGCCCGGGTGCTGGTCTGGGGCTGCTGGAGATTGCCAGACGCTCTACCCATCCGATCAGCTACACCTTTGAAGAAGTCGATGAAAACAATGTCGACTTCATCTTGTCAGCCACTATTTGAAAGAGGATCACCCCATGTTATTGGATATCGCTGCAACAGAGCGCACACCATCAATTGAACTGAACAAGCAACCTCTGCGGCTGACCATCAAAGGCGAATCTTTTCCAGAGGATGTGTCGGCTTTTTACGGTCAAGTCATCAACAGCATCAGCAATTTGTCTGGCTTAGGTAGCGGGCCGCTGAGTGTGGAACTGTCCATGGTCTACATCAACAGTTCCAGTATCAAGGCTTTCTACCGGATTTTTGAAGGCATAGAGGCTTACCGCAAACTCGGCAACGAGGTGCAAGTGGTGTGGAAAGCCGAAGAAGATGACGACATCATGCAAGAGCTGGGTGAGGATTTCAAAGACCGGTTTCAGGAATTGAATTTCTCCATCATCCAACATGGCTGATGAAGTTTTTGACCTGTATGACCGCGAGAAATTGTTACTTGCGGAAGGCGAAGCGATTTTGCAGCGTGGCGAGCCCGCAGAGGTCGCGCATTTCGCCGAACGGCTGTTCGACCGGTTTTCCAAACTGGTGCGAGAAAACGAGGACCTGACACGCCACTCGGATCGCCAAGAGCAGCGACTGGTCAAACTCAACCGCAATCTCAAAACCCAGACACTGGAATTAGAGCAACAACGCAGCCGACTGGAAGGCTTGTCGCAACAACTGGCCAAGTACCTGCCGCCGCAAATTCACCAGGCCTTGTTCGCCGGGAAGTACGACACCCAAATCACCACGCAGCGCAAAAAGCTGACGGTGTTTTTCAGCGACATCAAAGACTTCACGCGCACCGCCGAGTCATTGCAACCCGAGTCGTTGACAGAATATTTGAATGAGTATTTTTCAGAAATGACCGCTATTGCTTTGGCACATGGCGCAACCATAGACAAATACATCGGTGACGCGGTGATGCTGTTTTTCGGCGATCCCGAGTCCAAAGGCGTCAAAGAAGATGCGCGTGCTTGCGTCGAAATGGCCCTGGAAATGCAAGAACGCATGCAAGTGCTGCAACGCCGCTGGCGGGAGCAAGGTTTTGACAATCCGTTTGAAGTGCGCATAGGCATTAACACCGGCTATTGCAATGTGGGCAACTTCGGTTCAGACCAACGGCTGAGCTACACCATCATCGGCGGCGAAGTGAATGTGGCGCAGAGACTGGAGGCCAACAGCGAACCCGGTGGCATTTTGATCAGCCACGAAACTTATTCACAGGTTGACGATGTGGTGGATGTCGAAGAGCGGCCGTCGGTCAGCTTGAAAGGCATAGACCGCAACATCAAAACCTATGCGGTCAAAGGCCGCAAAGCAGAAGCAGACAAGCCTTTGCGCTTGAGCCACCCGCAAGGCGTGCATATTGATTTATCGCCGCTGAATTTACGTGCAGATGACCGTCAGTTGATTGCCAGCCAACTCAAGGCCTTGGCGCAACGGTTGGAGCAGCATTGATTGGCTTTTTGTTTGAAAACATTAATAACACATGACCACTTTATCCGCCAGTTTTGAAGTTGACATTCAGCATTTGCATGATTTGGGTGTTGTTGACCCGAGCTCGGCCAGAAGCCTTGAAATATTCACGTCCGGCCAACTCAACAGTAACGAGCGTTTGTATTTCAGTCTGTGGGGCTCCAAGTTATTGAGTTCGGTCAGCTTTGAGGCCAAGAAAAAATTATTTTCTAAAGGCGAAGAAGTGTCTGTGGCGTATTTCATCGTCACCGGCAGTTTGCTGGCTATCGATGGTGAACGCATTGAACGCATGGGCCCAGGGAGTGTGATTTGTTTGGCAGAAGGCCTGGCAGGTCTGCCCAGTAGCAAAACCGTGATCACCGTCAACCCGGTCCAAGCCCGCATCATTCCGCTGCACAAAGTCGACAGCTTTGTGCCGCATTTGCCGCAAGCCTTGCGTGACACGATACGCACCAATGTCATGCGCACTCTGGGCATCAAACAATTGCCCAAGGGGGTGCTGTGAACGAATTCATAAGCGTGACATACCAGGCAGGTGAACGCATCTTTAATGCCGGAGATTTGGCAGATCAGTTGTTTTTCATACAACAAGGGAAAGTGGGTTTGCTCAATGCCGAAGGTAAGTTATTCACCACGCTGTCTGCCGGTGAATCATTTGGCGAGCAGGCATTTTTAAGCGGTGGCATACGTGGCGCAAGCGCACAGGCCATTGAAGAAGTCACGTGTTTGAAAATTTCCAGCGAACAAGCCAATCAGATGATGGCCGGCACATCGCCATTGCTGGTACCCGTGTTTGAAGCCTTGCTGCTGCAACTGAATATGAACAACGTGTTGCGTGCGGGTTCAGTGTGAACTTGTTCCTCTCATTCACCAGCGCACTTGCATGACCTACCCCACTCATGCCCCGGATTTTGACTGGCAAAACGCGCTGTGCCAGACGCTTGACAACTTGCGCAGCCGCTGGCCGCACAATTGGCCAGGCTTGCCCACGGTCCTGCAAGCTTGTATGAATCTGCTTTGGCCGCCACCGCAGCATCTGGCAGCTTTGCCGCAACAGATGCTGGCTGCGGCCAATGCCATCGCCGAGGACATGGAGCAGATCGCCAATACCACGGTGTATGAGCCCCACTATCACAACCGGCTTCACACCGCTGATGCGCTGGTGTCTTTGTGCTGGCTGATCACAGCTTTGAAGGCCGGTCAACACAGCGTGACTGATGAATGGGCCGCCAGTTTGTTGCTGGCTGTCACCTCCCACGATGTGCTGCACCCTGGCGGAGCTAACAGCTATGCGCAGGAGTTTGAACAACAGTCTGTGCGTTTGTTTCAACAACACGCTGCGGCCAAGGGTGTACCGATGCAGTGGACAGAAGTGGTGACGCAATTGATTTTGCGCACTGATCCGACACTGGTAGCGGCCAATCACGAAAAAATCAAAGACACCACATTTAGCTTTAACCTGGATTGGGCTGTGGTGCTGATGAATGAAGCCGATATCGCGGCCAGCGCCATGGCTACGGTGGGGCCGCAACTGGGCAAACAACTGGCCAGCGAATGGGCGTTCCGCCAACACCCTTTGCACAAAGTAGTGGGAACGGATGCAGGGCGTTTGCAGTTTTTGTCATCGCTGCGTTTTTCAACTCCAGCCAGCCTTGCGTTGCAAATGCCGCAGACAGTGGCAATGCAAATTCAGCAACTAAAAGCCCAATTGGGTCAATGACACAGGTTTAGCTGAATCCGTTTTTTTACTCAACCCCGCCTAGGCATACGCCAAGGCAACATGGCCTGCACCAGTGGCGACACCAGTCTGGGCATGTACAGCGTTTCGTGAAAGCTTTGCACGGTTTCGCCCATCAAGCTGCTTTGCAATAAAGCGCGTTGGTAAAACGGTGTGTCTTCCAACTGCTCTTTCACCTGAACCGAAGCTTCACTGCGCATGCGTCTTTGGATACGCCAAGCGGTGGGTGACAACTGTTGTCGGGGCGGTGCTTGAAAATGGTCCACTGTGCCGTCGGGCATAAAGCGCAAAGCCAGCAGTTTGTCTTGCGCAGATGTTTTGCCTTGTATGTCGTAAATCACGGTGGTGCTGCCGTCTTTCATCAGGCTGCGTGACCAGTCCCACTCATGGCATGAACGGTCTATCGGTTCATCGCCTTCATTCGAATCCAAATAGGCATGGCCCGTCCATTGCTGGGCCGGTTGCTGCAAATCCACTTCCACACGGGCTGACGGTGCCAGCGGTCCCCAACGGTGTTTGCCCGCGCTGTCTATCGGCGTGCTGAAATCAAACCACGTGTCTGCTTGCACCCTCACCTGCCCGCGCACACGGCGTGGCAGTGGCACGGCGATTTCATCGATATCAATCACCAGCGTGTTGTCTTCCCAGCGCAATTGGCTGGGGCCGATGGTGAATTGTTTCTCGTCACGCTGGCAATGCTG
>CANNRV010000108.1 GCA_947508145.1 Comamonadaceae bacterium | reverse complement strand
TTGTTGGCGCAGTAATAAAAGCCCGCAGTCATTGAAAGAAGGCGAGCCAAAAAAAGGCCCGCAGTCTTTTTAAAAGGCGGACCATAAAAAAAGGCCCGCCTTGTGAGCGGGCCTTGTAAACGAATCCCTGAACCCATGTTCCCGAGGATCCGAGGAGACAATCTTTACATGCAAATTAACGTTTGCGTGAAGCGGGTTTGGCAGTGGCGGTGGCAACGCTGGAAGTGGCCAGGGCTTGCATATTGGCTTCAGCGGCTTCAGTGGCTTGTTTCACTGCTTTTTGCACGCTTTCAATAGCGGTTTGGCTGGCGGTCATGGCTGACTTCATCATGGCGACAGCGCTTTCAGAACCGGCGGGAGCGTTTTTGGACACGGAGTCAACCAGGCCGAACACGGAGTGTTGTGCTTCTGCGGCTTTGGCTTCAACGGCTTCGCCGAATTCTTTGCCTGTGGTGGAAGCGATTTCATACACGTGACGGCTGAAAGCTGCGGCTTTTTCGCTCAGGGGTTGCAGGTAACCGGCTTGCAAAGCCATCAGTTCTTGCACGTCTTTGACATTCATCACAGCGTGGGCTTGGGTTTGGGTTTCGGCGATGGCGGCTTTGGCAGCGGCCATGTTCAGTTCAACCATTTTTTCAACGCCAGCAAAGGCTTTTTCGGTCAAGCCGAACAGGGTTTCCATATTGGCTTTTTGTGCGGCGATCATTTGTTCTGCGGTCATCATGGCAAGTTCCTTCAAGGTAGTTAAGAGATTCACTCGGGACTGCGTGCTTTCATGTTGCGCCGCAGCATGGTTCGAAGTATAGGGTTTATCCTAGGCCCGGCAAGCGTTTTTTGTTGCGATGCAACATATTAGAGTGGCCAGCCTAACGGAGCGGCTATTTAAGAGTTGTTTAGTATTCTTTTTCGGAATTTTGACGTCACTGGAAGGACTTTGACAGCGCCAGCCAGGCCTCTGTGTGCGAATAGTGGCTGCCTGACAACTGCGTTGGGGTGCCTCCGAACGGCTGGCTAAGCGTGATTTTTCCATGCCAATGGTCCGGGCCTTGCCATTCCAGGAATAAGCCAGAGCCGCTGAGCCGGGCTTCGTTGGCACCGCTGGCGTAGGCATGTCGGTACAGCGTGAGCCAAGCGGTGTCTAGCAATGCACCGGCATACCACTTGCCGCCGGTCTTCACCGTCGCGGGCGCCAGCAGTTGTTTGAACTCGATCGTCAGTTGCTGGCCGTTGTCCCCGGACAGTACCCCCGGCGCATACGCCCGCACGCTGTTTGCGCCGCCCACTGACATTTTTTGCGCGCTGTCCAGGTTGTGGTCGCTCCATTGCGATTGCCAGTTCAGCGACCACAGGCTGTCGCCCACGGGCAGTTGCAGGCCGGCATTCAGGTTGAATTTACAAAAGCGGCCTTGGGTGTCTGCGGTTGCGCTGTCCAGTGCCTGCGCCGTGGCATTGTTAAACCCCAACCAGCCGAGTCCGGCGTCCAGATCCAGCGATTGCTGACCTGCACCCGTGGGATTGTTGTGGCCCAAGCTGACACCCAAATGCAGCATTTGCGCGTGACGGTCGTTGTCACTGCCGCTGCTGTCTTGCACATCGTGCAGGGCCATCTGGTCATATTGACTGCGCCAAAGAAGTTGCCATTGCGGTGTGCCCCACACCGGTTGTGCCAGCCACATACTTTGTTGTTTGGCACTGCCATAGGCCTTCAAGGATGCAGCACTGCCACCCAAGTAGTAGCTCAAATAGCTGCTGGCGGCACCCAGCCGCAGTCCACCGCTGTCTTGCCATGGAAATTCATACGCCCAGCGTGCGAATTGCATTTGTCCCGAGCTGATCAGCAGGTTCAGATCCAGCGAGTCATCCGCTTTGAACACTTGCCGGTGTTGTTGGTGCCAGCCGGTTTGCCGTTCGCCGCTGTAACTGCTGCCGTGGTTATTCAGAGTGAATTCCGCGCTCCATGTTGAAGGCTTGAGGAGGCTGTCGTCTGAGGGGAAGTTGGGAACACCACGGCGAACAAAACTGTCTTGGAAGCCGGGCACACTGTGCTGCGCTTGCGGGTAGCTGCTGACTTGTGCCGGGCTGACCGAGGCAGGCTGTAACTGCTGCGGGGGATCATTCTGAATGGCTTGGAAAGTGGGATTGCTCAAGGCCGGGACCACTGGCGCAGCAGAGGTGTCGTTGGTGTCGCCGGGCGTGTTCGAGAAGTCAATTTGGTTTTCTGTTGTGATTGAGATCACTGCATCGTTGGCTAACGCATCCTGGCCGATGCTTGAGTCCTGTGAAGCATCGGTGGCGACAACCAGAGAAGCAGGCGTCAATACATCATTCAGGCCGCTTGCCGTCGTATTCAGCACCGTGGTGATATTTGGCACAGCGGTGCTGATGGAACTGGTGATGCTGACGCTGTTGGTCGTAAATGCATAGCTGATTTGGTAACCCAGTTGGTCTGAATACAAACCGCTGGCCACCGCAGAATGCGTGCCCACATCCGAGCCGTCCAGCACAAAACTGACGCTGCCCGACAGCGTTTTGCTCAAACTGCCCGGGTCGGTGTAAGACGCGGCGGTGGTGCTGGTGGTGCCGTCATACACCTTGCTGCCATAGGCGTAAGCGCTGATGGAAAGCGGTGTCATGAATGCGCGCAACAAGGGCGCGGTATAGCCGCTGTAAATGATCCAAGGCGTGGTGAAGTTCCAACTGCTGTAGTTGGCTGACAGCTTCATATCGCTGGTACTCAAACCGGTGGCGCCACTGCTGCTGCCTGCTGACACGCTGCCATAAGCGCTGCTTTGTCCGCTGGTGCTGGTGTTCCACACACTGTCTGAAATGCTGCCGGTGCTTTTCAATTCCCCCACCAGGCCGCCGGTGTACCCGCTGTTTCCCGACACCGCGCCAGAGGCATAGCTACTGGTGATGGTGTGGTAATTGCGGCCGACCAGGCCGCCAGCCGGAATGGAAGCGCTGTTGGAGACGATGACGCTAGCACTGGAATAACTGTCCGTCACTGTGCCTGTGCCGGTGCTGTTGTCTCCCACCAAGCCGCCGACAAAACCGGCTTTGCTGGTGATGCTGCCGGTGCTGAAACTGTTCTTCACCGTGCCCCGGTTGCGGCCCACCAAGCCGCCGCTGCTGTTGGTGGTGATGTCCATGCTCACCAGGCCGGTGTCGCGTATCACACCAGTGGTGGACAAACCGGCAAACATGCCGCTGACACCTGTGTTGGGCTGGTACATATAGAGGTTGGACACCGTGTGCCCCAGACCGGCAAACGTGCCGCTGAAAAAAGTTTCCGTACCGGTCACGTTATTGTTGTCACCGATTTTGGTGAAGCCGTAGTAATTGGCTTTGGTGTACCAACTGCTGGTGTCGCTGGTGTTGCTGGCATCAATGTCTGCGCCCAATGCATAGTGGGTGGTCAGGCTGCCGTTCATGCCTTGCAAGTCGGTGCCTGTGGTGCTGCCATGGCTGCCCAGGCTGGTGATCACCTGGTAGCTTTTCAGATTGGCAGTGTCGCTGCCCAATTGGGTGTAGAAATTCACGCCTGCGGCCAGTGTCACAGGCGCATTCACGTAATAGTCTGAAGCCACGCCGCTGATGCTGCCGCTGCTGGAGCCCTGGCCATAGAGCAATTTCAATTTGCCGCTGCTGTGGGTGGAGGTGACCGGCGCGTTGAGGTAGATGTCTTTGTACGCGCTCAGGCTGAGCGTGGTCGCTGCGGTCCAACTAACGGCTGAATTCACATAAATATTGCCTGAATCGCTGCCCGAACTGTTGTCGGTGGCAATGCTGACATTGCTGCTGGCCAAGCTGGTGCTGAGCGTGGTCGCGCCTATGCTGCTGCTGGTCAACGTGCCGGAACCGCTGCTGATGGTGAAATTCGTCGGGTCGATCAGCCAGTTGCCGCTGCTGCCGTCGGCGCTGCGCGTGTCGACACGGGCGCTGTCGGCGATGCGCACATGGGCGGCGCTGGTTTCGACGAAACCCGAGCTGGTTTGTTGACCGCCGGAAGCATCCAGCCGTCCGCTCAGCGCCACCGTTCCGGCGTGCTTATCGCCCAGCAAGACAATGCGGCCACCTGGTGCTTGAATGTCTCCCGAGTTGCTGACGTTGGCCCCCAGCAAAGCCACATAGCCGTCTTGAGTGGTTTGAATCTTGCCTTGGTTGATCACGCCGGAAGTGCTGTTGCCCGCGGATACCGGGTCTTGCAGCCGCCAGGGAGCGGCGTTGTTGTCAAGGTTCAAGGTAGAGGCCACCAAACTGCCCACATTCACCTGGGCACCGGGGCCGAAATACACACCTGCCGGGTTGATCAGCCAGACTTGGCCGTTGGCGCTGATCTGCCCCAAAATCCGCGAGCCTTGCGGGTCGCTGATGCGGTTGACGATGAGCGAACTCGCATCCGGTTGCACAAACCGCATGCTGTCGGTGCCGGACACATTAAAACTTTGCCAGTTCAACGTGGCTTTGGGGCTGCTTTGAATGACCGTGGTGACGGATTTCCCGGCTTGGGTGGATTGTTGGATCACCGCCTGACCGCTGACCACTTGTGCGCCTTGCGGCGCTGCATGCACCAGTTTGGCCAAGGTCAATGGCAACATCCAGGCCAAATTCGAGGCCTTGCGCTGACCGCGCAACATGCGAATCATGACAAATTCAACAATATCAATAAGTATTTAACGAATTAAATGTTAATGTCAATTAAAACAACAAAATCGATAAATACTCATTAAATACAATTTGTTGCAGGATTGCGTCACAAAACGACTGCTATTGACCCACCTTCTTGCCGCTTATCGGGCTAAATGGCAATAGCCGGGCCTGCCGGGCGCAGCTTGTGCCAAGTCACCAATAATCCGTGATGCATATTTATTTCGCTGCCACGCACATACAACAACTGCCCGAAGGTCACCGGTTTCCCATGGGCAAATACGAGCTGCTGCGCCAGCGGCTGGCGGCTGAATTACCGCAGCTGCAATTGCAATTGGCCGAACCCGCCAGCGACGGCGAACTCGCCTTGGTGCACTCGCCGTCCTATATAGATGCGGTGGCGCAAGGGAGTTTGAGCGATGCGGCCCAGCGGGAAATCGGTTTCCCGTGGTCGCCGGGCATGGTGGAGCGAGCGCGGCGGTCTGTGGGCGCGACCATCAGCGCGGCGCGCACCGCGATGGTGCAAGGCGTGGCTGCCAATCTGGCCGGCGGCACCCACCATGCTTACGCCGACAAGGGCGGTGGTTTTTGTGTATTCAACGACGTGGCGGTGGCGGCGCGTTTGCTGCAAGCCGAAACCGCACGGCACCAGCGTGAGGGTTTGCAAGTGGCGGTGATTGACTTGGACGTGCACCAAGGCAACGGCACAGCGCATATTTTTCAAACCGACGAGAGCGTGTTCACCATATCCATGCACGGCGCGAAAAATTTTCCGTTCCGCAAAGAAAGCAGCGACATAGACATTGAATTGCCCGACGGCTGCGGCGATGACGACTATCTGGCGCAATTGCAAACCGCATTGCAACAACTGGAGCAACGCTGCCAAGCCGGGCTGATTTTTTACCTGGCGGGTGCAGATCCGCACGAAGGCGATCGGCTCGGACGCTTGAAACTCAGCTTTGAAGGGCTTCGTCAACGGGACCAGATGGTGCTGCAATGGGCGCTTGAGAAACGCATTCCGCTGGCCATGGCCATGGCGGGTGGTTACGGCAAAGACATCGCCGACACGGTGCAAGTACAGATCAACACATTTGCGCTGGCCTATGCGTCTTGGCAACACTGGCAAAATCGCTAGCCATGACATCCCCCCGCCCGCAAGCGCTTGAGCGCTCTGCCTTCAAAAGCTTTAGAAACATTTCCACCCGCTGGATGGACAACGACGCTTACGGCCATGTGAACAACGTCGTCTATTACCAATGGTTTGACACGGCGGTGAACGCCCATTTGATAGACAACGGTGCGTTGGACATTCACCATGGCGAGACCATAGGCCTGGTGGTGGAAACGCATTGCAATTTCTTTTCCTCGCTGGCGTTTCCACAAACCGTGCAAGCCGGTATCAAAGTCGGGCGCATCGGCTCGTCCAGCGTGCGCTATGAAGTCGGCATCTTTGCCGAAGACGCGCCTTTGTCTGCCGCGCACGGCCATTTCATTCATGTCTATGTAGACAAGCTCACGCGCAGGCCGGTGTCGCAACTGCCTGCCGCTCTCTTAAACGTATTGGAAAAATTGACATGAGCATTGCTTCGACCATTGCCCAAGCCATTGATACGCGCATGTCGGCACGCGCTTTCACGCAACAAGCCGTGCCGCGCGAACTGTTGACTGAGTTGCTGGCGCAGGCCGCACGCGCACCCTCGGGCACCAACACCCAACCGTGGAAGGTCTATGTGTTGCAAGGCCACAGCCGCGACAGCTTGGTTGACAAAGTCTGTGCCGCGCACGATGAGGTCAGAGCCCATCCTGAGAAAGCCGCCGATTACCGCGAGGCTTACGACTACTACCCGGAAAAATGGGTCAGCCCTTTCATCGATCGTCGCCGTGAAAACGGCTGGAGCTTGTATGGCTTGCTTGGCATCACCAAGGGCGACAAAGACAAAATGCATGCGCAGCACCAGCGCAATTACCGTTTTTTCGATGCGCCGGTGGGCTTGATGTTCACGCTGGACAAAGTGATGGGACGCGGCTCGCTGGTGGACTACGGCATGTTTTTGCAAACCCTCATGTTGGCCGCGCGCGGATTGGGCTTGCACACTTGCCCGCAAGCCGCGTGGAATGGTTTTGCCAACATCATCTTGCCGCACATCGGTGCAGGCGATAACGAAATGCTGATTTGCGGCATGGCACTGGGCTATGCGGATGACAAAGACATCGTCAACACATTTCGCACACCACGCGAACCGGTGGAGTCCTTCACCCGCTGGCTGGATTGATGCGGACACCGACATGATCATCACCAGTTTGCTCGACACGGATTTGTACAAATTCACCATGATGCAAGCGGTGCTGCATCAGTTTCCCGGTGCGCAGGTGTCGTACAAATTCAAATGCCGCACGCCCGGTGTGCAACTCGC
>CANNRV010000107.1 GCA_947508145.1 Comamonadaceae bacterium | reverse complement strand
ATGTCATGGGCATCGCCGGGTATGTGGATTCCGCCAACGGCCAGCGCTATGTGCTGGTCGCCATCGTCAACCACGCCAATGCCCACCAGGCGCGTCCAGTGATGGATGCCTTGATCGACTGGACGGCGGGCAAGCCTTGAAGTCAACACCAGCATTCTTCACACACGGATAACAGCATGCTCAAGCATTTTTTAAACACAGCAGGGTGGGCGGCATTGCTGCTGCTGGCCGCTTGTCACAGCGTCAAAAAAACGCCTAAGCCTGTTTACACCGTGGACCCGGGGACAGCATGGGAAACGCTGATGCTGACCCCCGACGGCGTGCATTACGGTCTTGACATGGCCAGCATGTCCAGCCACGATTTGTTTCGCACCGCCTGGCTGCAACGCCGTTCGGCCAACACGCCTTACCAGTACGACAAGTTGCAAGCCACGGTGAATTGCCGCGATAACAACATCATGTGGCTGATGCGCAGCGTGGTGGAAAACAACGAAGTGGTGCGGGTGCAAACCGGCGGCGCATTGGACGGCTGGCCGGATAAAACCCGCAGCCTGCCCATGATGAAATGGCTGGCGATCGAGCCCGGCGGTCTGGAAGACAAACTCGCATTCAAGCTGTGTCAGGCGGGCGGCAAGCGCAAATAACTGGCTGACCTGCGGGGCGTTTCTCGCCAACGTCAGGCGTTCACCGCAGTTGAACTGGCTTCACGCGCTGGCGCGTTGCAAGCGGTCACGCACCCCGTCCCAGGCTGCATCAGCGGGCGGTGTTTCCACCCAAATTTCCTCCACACCGGCGGCATCCAGCTCGTGCAAGCGGGCGAATAATTCGTGGGCGCAAGCGGCGGCATCCGCAGGCATGGGCAATTGCCTGACCGGCACGGTCAAAGCGGTACGCAGCCACAGCGCCACCGCCAAGCCCGGTGAGGTTTGCAGACGGCTGAGCATGTCCTGGGCCTGCATCAGCCGCACACGCGCACGCGGCGCGTAGTGCGAGGCCAGACTGCCCGGGGCCGCAGGTGCTGGCGGCGCGGCTGTGTCAACTGAGCCGGTGGCCGGGGCGGGCGCGTTTCGTTGCACAGACACGCCGCAGACCGCACTGAGTTGCGCCGGTGTCAACATGCCCGGACGCAACAGCACCGGCGCGTGACGGCTGCAATCGACGATGGTGGATTCGATGCCGACATCGCAGGCGCCGCCGTCCAGCACTTGCAAACCGGGAAACGCCTGGCGCACATGCGCGGCGGTGGTTGGACTGACCCGCCCGAACAAATTGGCGCTGGGCGCGGCCACGCCTTGCACCCCCAAGGCCTGCGCTTGCTGTAACACCTGCTGCGCCAGCGGGTGCGACGGACAACGCAAGGCGATGGTGGCATGACCGCCAGCGGCGGCATCGGCCACGCCGGGGCGTCGCGGCAAGATCAAGGTCAGCGGGCCGGGCCAGTAAGCATCCATCAGGGCCTGAGCGAATGCGGGCACTTCACTCGCAAACAAGCGCACTTGCGCCGGGCTGGCCACATGCACGATCAGCGGGTGGTCGCTGGGTCTGCCTTTGGCATGGAACACCGCCGCCACTGCCGACGGGTTGAGCGCGTCTGCTGCCAGTCCGTAGACGGTTTCGGTGGGCAGGCCCAACAGTTCGCCTGCGGCCAAGGTCTGCGCCGCCAGTGCGATGTCAGCCGGTGATGGGTTTAACAAACGCGGGCTGTTCATTCAGATGCCCCAAGCCTTGAACGCAAACGACGCACTGACGGCTGCAATATTCGCCCCAGCCATGGACAAAGCCAAAAAAAAGGGCAGGCAGCAGCCCAAGCGCGGCAAGGCCGTCGGCTTCACCACGGCGCAATGCCCAGCAGCGCCGCCGCTTGCAAAGCCACTTGCCGGGCTTGCGCCATGTCCGCAGCGGTGACGGTTAAGTGACCCATTTTGCGTCCGCGTTTGGCCAAGGTTTTGCCATACAAATGCAGATGCACGCCGGGCAGGGCCAGCAGTTGCGCCCAATCGGGCTCAACCGGCGTATCGCCTTGGCGCAACCACAGATCGCCCAGCAAATTCAGCATGACGCAGGGGCTGTGCAAACGCGGCATGGTCAATGGCAAACCGGCCATGCAGCGCACCTGCAATTCAAACTGCGACAGATCGCAGCTGTCTATGCTGTGGTGGCCGCTGTTGTGCGGGCGTGGTGCGATCTCATTCACCACCAACGGCCCCAGCGTCTGACGCAAAGCACCGTCTTGCAGCAGAAAAAATTCCACGCACAGCACGCCGACATAGTTGAGTTGGCGGGCAATGTCATAGGCACAACGCAAGGCCAGCGCCGTCGTCTCGGGCGAGAGTGCGCCGTCGTACACCTCGGTGACAGCCAGAATGCCGTCGCGGTGCACATTGGTTTGCAAGGGCAAATGCACGGTCTGGCCATCCGCACTGCGAGCCAGCACCACCGAGCATTCAGCCGCCAGCGGCAGGCGTTTTTCCAGAATGCACACCACGCCGGGGTCGCCGTTTTGTAATTGCGTCAACCCAGCTGCCAGTTCGCCACGCGTGTTCACCCGTACCTGGCCTTTGCCGTCGTAGCCTAAGCGCGTGGTTTTCAAAATGCCGGGCAACAAATCTTCAGGTACTTGAGACAGTTCAGCCGCGTGCTGAATCACTTGGTGCGGTGCCACCGGCACGCCGCAGCGCACGAAATGCGCTTTTTCCAGCGCCCGGTCTTGCGCCACACGCACTGCTTCCGGGCCGGGGGCCACAGGCAGCTGTTGTTGCAATTGCGCCAGCGCGTCTGCGGGCACGTTTTCAAATTCAGTGCTGACGGCGGCACACACAGAGGCCATCTGCGCCAAGCCGTGCGGGTCCAGATAAGCGGTTTGAATATGCGTGTGGCTGACCAGACCGGCGGGGCTGTCCGGGTCCGGGTCCAGCACGGCGGTGCGGTAACCCAGGCTTTGCGCGGCATGCGACCACATGCGTGCGAGTTGACCGCCGCCCAGCACGCCCAAAGTGGCGCCCTGCTTCACAGGCTGCGTGCTCATGTCTTGGGCGGCAACGTCATTTGACGAGCGGCATCGCTTTGGCGTTGGCGGAAATCTTGTAAAGCCTGGTGCAATTCTGGCTTGTGTAGGGCCAGCATGGCGACTGCGAACAAGGCCGCATTCGCCGCACCTGCCGCGCCAATGGCAAAGGTGGCCACGGGAATGCCTTTGGGCATTTGCACAATGCTGTGCAGCGAATCCACGCCTTGCAAATGTTTACCAGCCACAGGCACACCGAGCACAGGCACGGTGGTTTTGGCGGCCAGCATGCCGGGCAAATGGGCGGCACCCCCGGCCCCGGCGATGATGGCTTGCAAGCCGCGTGCATGCGCTGATTCGGCGTAGGCGAACATCTCATCCGGCATGCGGTGGGCAGACAGCACCTGCGCTTCATAAGCGATACCGAAGTCGTGCAGGATTTGCGTGGCATGTTGCATGGTGTCCCAGTCGGAGCTGGAGCCCATGACCACACCGATAAGAACAGATGACATAGTCAGGCGCAGTTGAACTGCGGGTAAGCTTAGGGTTGAACGAAGTACCGGGTAAACGCGCCCGGCGCTATGAATTGGCTGATTTTATTCCTGTGGACCCCAGACCCATGATTGATGTGACTGTTGAGAATTTTGAAGCCGAAGTCATTCTGGCTTCCAGCGAACTCCCCGTGTTGATTGATTTCTGGGCCCCTTGGTGCGGCCCGTGCAAATCGCTGGGCCCGGTGCTGGAAAAACTCGAAGTGGAATACGCCGGTCGTTTCAAGCTGGTGAAGATCAATTCAGACGACGAGCAACAACTTTCACAAGCCTTTGGCATTCGCAGCATTCCCACCTGTGTGTTGATGAAAGACGGCAAACCCGCCGACGGTTTCATGGGTGCTTTGCCCGAAGGCAAGCTACGCGAATTTCTGGACAAACACCTGCCCGGCGAGGACGAAATCTTGGCCGAGCAGGATGTGGATGCCGCCGAGGCCTTGCTGGCCGAAGGCAATGCAGACGCGGCGCTGGCCAAGTTGCAAGAAGCGCTGGCCGTCAACCCGGCGAATGACGATGCCCGGTTTGAATACGTGAAGCTGTTGATGGCGGTCGGCGAACTCGACAAAGCGCAGGCGGCCTTGGCCCCGGCGATGGCGCAAATCCCGCTGCAATTGCGGTTTGAGGCGTTGCACCACTGGGGGCAGGCACTGCATTTCGCCACCACCGACGAACGCGCCCATTGGCAACTGGCGCAGTTCGATGAATTGATCGAGAAAAACAAACGCGATTTCGACACCCGCCTGGCCAAAGCACGTTTGCTCATGGCCGCTGCCGAGTGGACTGCCGCCATGGACGAGTTGCTGGAAATCGTCATGCGCGACAAAACCTGGAACGAGGGCGTGGCCCGCAAAAACATCGTCGCTGTGCTGGAACTGCTGACCCCGGTCAAGCCCAAGGGCGATCAACCCATACCCGGCAAAAGCGCCGGCGGTATTGAGCTGACCGGCAAAGCAGCAGCGCTGGACGACCCGCAAGCCGAACTGGTGTCGCGCTACCGCCGCAAACTGAGCATGGCTTTGAACTGAGACCGGCAGAATTTGCGGGCGAGTGCAGTTAATCTGTGCTTATGTTCAAGCGCATACACCTGTTACTCACGCCCTCCGTGCTGGTCAGTTTCTGGCTGATTTACTGTCTGGTTTTGCTGGCCTGGTACAGCTACCGTCATGCCTTGAAAGCTTGGTTGTGCCTGAACTGAACCCGGTCAAACTGTTCGCCGCCGAGTCGGCTTACAACCAGGCATTGTTCGATTACCGGGTGCGGGCTGACCGAATCATGGTCTGGATGAACTTGTTTCTGACGCTGGTCTGTCTGGCCATTGCGCCCTACCGGGGCAGCTGGGACGTGGCGGTGTTGATCGGTTTGCCCACGCTGGCCCTGAGTTATTGGCTGCAAAAAAAATACGCCGGTCAACTGGTCACCCGCATCACCATGGCGTGTGCATTCATGGCCTACACCAGCCTGATCATTCACCAGTCTGGTGGCGACATTGAAGCGCATTTCGCGGCATTCGGATTGATTGGCGTGTTGCTGTATTACCGCGACTGGCGCACCATATTTTCGGCTACCGTGTTTATTTACCTGCAACACCTGGTGGCTGGTTACGCGCAGTACACAGGCTTTCCGGTCTATGTGTTTGACACCCCTGCTTTTTGGTCTACTTTTGTATTGCACGTCGCGTATTTTTTGCCCTTTGTCGGCATGATGGGTTATTTGTCTATTTGGTTGCGACGCGAAGGCATTGAACAGCAACGCACCATCGCCCAGGTGCGCAGCAATGAAATTGATTTGATGCATGCGCGCGACCGCGCCGAGGTGGCCAACCGTTTGAAGAGTGAAATCCTGGCCAATATCAGCCATGAAATCCGCACACCTATGAACGGCATGCTGGGGCTGATCCAACTGTTGCGTGAAACCAGCATGAGCGACATGCAACGCGAGTATTTGCAATTGGCGCAAAGTTCGGGCGACCAGTTGCTGTCCATCATCAACAATATTTTGGATTTGTCCAAAATCGAATCCGGTGCCATGGACATTGAGTCCACGCCGGTGCGTTTGACGCAGTTGTTGGAGTACACCGTGCGCCTGTTCGAGCCGCTGGCCCACAAGAAAAACCTGTTGTTGCAATTGAAACTGGATGCCAACACGCCCGAGCATGTGATGACCGATCCGGTGCGCTTGCGGCAAATCCTCAGCAACCTGATTGACAACGCCATCAAGTTCACCGGCGAGGGCCGGGTGGAGGTGGAGGTGTGGTCGGAGTTGGCATCGCAGTCAGAGCAACTGCGTTTGCATGTGTGTGTGCGCGACACCGGCATTGGTTTTGATGCCAGCCAGGCAGATGCTTTGTTTTCCCCGTTTGTGCAGGCCGACAGTTCCATCACCCGACACTTTGGAGGCACCGGCCTGGGCTTGGCCATCACCCGGCGACTGGTGCAAAACATGGGCGGCTATATACGCGCAGACAGCTCACCAGGCCAGGGCGCAGTGTTTACTTTCAGTGTGGTGTGCTCTATGGTGCCGGATGCCCGCTATGAGCCAAACACCAAGCCGCCGAGCGCCCCTCCCGCCGCTGTGCGTCAGTTGAATATCTTGTTGGCTGAAGATAACCTGGTGAACCAGATGGTGGCCAAGATGATGCTGGAAAAACTCGGCCACTGCGTCAGTTTGGTCGCCGATGGCCAGCAGTGTTTACAAGCCTTGTCAAAAGACAGCTTTGATATGTTGTTGCTGGACGTGATGATGCCGAAGATGGACGGCATTGCTGCACTCGCAGAGATACGCCGCAGCGAAGCGGACAGCGGTCAGCATCTGCCGGTCATGATGGTCACCGCGCATGCCATGCTGGGCGATGAGGAGCGATTCCGATCCCTAGGTGCGGACGGTTATTTGTCCAAGCCCATCAATCTGGCGAGCCTGGAAAAAGAAATCGCCCGGCTGGGTTTGACCGAACCTGTCAAGGCACAGTGAACACAGCGCTGGGCTCAAGCTGATTGCAAGCGGGCCCAGGCTTCCTGGTATTTGTCGGCGGTCAGTGAAATCACTTCCTGCGGCAAAGTCGGGGCTGGAGCGGTTTTGTTCCACGCTGCGCCGTTAACCTGTGCGGTCTCCAGCCAGTCGCGCAAATACTGCTTGTCAAAGCTCGGCGGATTCGCGCCTTCTTTGTAAGCATCGGCCGGCCAATAGCGCGACGAATCCGGTGTCAGCACCTCGTCCATCAACACCAGCGTGCCTTCGGGGCTCAAGCCGAATTCAAACTTGGTGTCGGCAATCAATATGCCTTTGGCCGCAGCGATGTCGTACGCGGTTTCATACAGCGCGATGCTGATGGTGCGAATGCGTTCAGCCAGGTCCGCGCCAATCATGGCAACCGTTTGCTCAAAGCTGATGTTTTCATCATGCTCACCAGCCGCTGCTTTGGCCGCAGGCGTGAAGATGGGTTCGGGCAGACGCGAGGCATTGTGCAATCCGGCGGGCAAGGGCACGCCGCAGACCGATTGCGATTGCTGGTATTCCTTCCAGCCGCTACCGGCCAGATAACCACGCACCACGGCTTCCACCGGAATCGGTTGCAAACGACGCACCAGCAT
>CANNRV010000106.1 GCA_947508145.1 Comamonadaceae bacterium | reverse complement strand
CTGCCCACAGGGACGGGTACTCGCCCCGGTGTTCCTGCACCATGCGTACAGCGCGTTCGCGCATTTCTGGTGAAAAACGATTCGATTTCTTGTTCATGGCTCCATCTTCTCAAAGTTTGGAGCCTCCTCAAAACCCGGGGCGATTCAGTTTGGCATGCAGTGCTTTGCGCGGCACTGGCGCAAGCGCCTTCGGCCACCACTTTGCTGCGGCTCTTGATGTCTGCCATGGCATTCCACAGGGCTTTCACAACCGCTTTGTGTTTGTCCGCTGAGCTCACCCGCTTGGCGTCTGCCGGGCTGAGTGCGCTGCTGACGCTGTTGTCGCTCAATGCATTGACGCGGTCTTGCAACACAGCAACCAAGGTGCGCGCCAAGGTGCGGGTTTGGCTGTCGCCGCTGTTGATGAAGTCGTCCAAGGGTTGCTGCACGCCGGTCTGGTTCACCACAAACGTGGTGGCTTCTTCGGTGCTGCTGCTGTCAGTCTCCACCATGTGCTGCACCAGCGTGGTCAACGGGGTCACGGTGTTGGGGTTGTCCATAGGCGCTTTCAGCGTATAAGCCTTGCCCACGGTTTGACCGGGTTGGTCCGAGTCCACCGCTGTGGCCGGCACTGCCGCCACGATGGGGTATTTGCCCACATCCGCCTTGGGAATGTTCAACACCACGCGGCCATTGGCATCGGTGCTGCCCTGCGTTTCGTCTGGGTCGCAAGCGCCGTTGTTGTTTTTGTCAACGCAGACCACCGCGCCTTGCAAATAACCGTCAATCACGGTGATGCGCGTGGCCGTGGTGCTGTTCGTTCCGGCTACGTCGCCAGAACCTCCCCCGGCTCCACCACAACCGGCCAGCAGCAGTGCGGCAGTGAACATCAGCGACAAGCAGATGCGTTGTTTTTGAATGAAAAGAGTGCACGGTGTTTTCATAGCAATTTTTCCTGAAGGGGCGGAGCGTTCAATGAATACAAACGCATCAAGTATTCATAAAAACGCAGTCATTGAAAATACCCAAAAGTAACCGGTCAATTGGTATTCATTCAAAGCTAAGGCTGTGTGTGTCGTGCGCTTTGTTGTCGCCGTTTTTTTCTTGGCTGTGTTTAGCCAAATGCAAAGCACTGACGGGCAACACCACACGCTCGCACCACAACCACTAGCGCACAAGGCGAACGTAGTAGCTGCCGTTGCTGCTGCGGTTGAGGCTGTAGTCGTAGCCATCGTTGAAATTGACGACCCACGCGAGGTCTGAACTACCCACATAGGGAGACGAGGTCCAGTAGATTGCGCTTTGAGTATTTGGAAACCAGTTGACATCCACTTTCGGACTTGTTGCCACGGTTGAGTCCACAATGCCTAATAACTCGTCCTTGGTGGGCAAACGCCAGTCTGTGAAACCGCACAGCCCTGTCCCGCTGTTCACTGCGTTGACATAGCCTTGAGCGTTGGTAGTTAACGAGTCGCTTTCTTTATTTGTATATGCGCCGTTAGGGTCCAGCGCCGGGCTGCCGCGTTTAGTACCAGCGGCAGGTTTTCCCTCCCAAATCAAACCTGTGCTTTTATCTAAGACGCATTCGGTTTTGTCATAAACACCACCACTAGCCTTGGACAGTTGGCTGTACTTTTGCGTATCGCGCACAAGGCGAACGTAGCCGTTGTAGTCGCGGCCGCCGTTGCTGACGTTGCCATCGCTGAAATCGACGTACCACGCGTAGTATGAACTACCCACATAGGGAGACGAGGTCCAGTAATAAGAAGACTGCGTATTTGGAAACCAATTGACATCCACTTTCGGACTTGTTGCTACGGTTCGGTCAACAATGCCTGACAACTCTTCCTTGGTGGGCAAACGCCAGTTTGTGAAACCGCACAGCCCTGCTCCGCTGTTGACTGCGTTGACATAGCCTTGAGCGTTGCCATTTGAAGTGTTGTTTAATTGGTTAATGAATCGGCCATTAGGGTCTAGCGCTGGGTTGCCGCGTTTACCACTGGCAGGTTTTCCCTCCCACATCAAACCAGTGCTTGTATCTAAGACGCATTCGGTTTTGTCATACGAACCACCGCCAGCCTTGACCACCGGGCTGTATTTATTGACCGTGAAAGTCCATGAATTACTTGTACTACCAGTTACAACACCATCAAACGTTGCCACTTTGGCGGTCAAGGTTCGGCTGCCAGTGCTAAGGGGAGTTGTAGGTGTGAATGTCCAGCTTGTTCTGGGGTTGCCGTACGTCATGTTTCCGGTCAACGGTGAAGTTCCGTCGTACACATTCACTTTGTAATACGTACCCAATGCCGTGTTTACCGTACCGGTAATGGTGGGTTTGGTGTTAGAGGTTGAGCCGTTGTCAGCAATGCTGGTGGTTCCGTCTTTCACATCCGTGATGGTGGCGGTTTGGGTCACACTGCCCACACCCACATTCACCTGGACAGTGCTGGTGTCTACTTGTGTGCCTGTACCGTTAGTGTTGTCAAAAAACTTGGCGGTAATGGTTTTCAAACCGCTGGTTTTGAAAGCCATGGAAATGCTGCCCCACACACCATTGTTCTCGCTGGCTGTGTAATTGGCATTGGGGTCAGCCAACTCTGTGCCGCTGTTCACCACAGAAAACACCACACCTCGCACGGTGTTCCACACATTACTGAGTGTCAGCGTGAACTCATCCCAGATATTGGGTGTGCTGTTGCTGGCGGTCACCGTGTTGCCCACACTCACTATGTACTCGTCGCTGGCTTTGCCGGCCGCCGAATCAGCAGTTCTGACCACTTTGGCCGTGAATGTGTGTGCACCGGGTGACAGATTGTTGGCGGTGTATGTCCAGGTTTTGTTGGCGGGTGTTGAGGTGGCCACGCCTAACAAGCTACCAGCATCAAAAACCTGCACGTTGTAGTCTGCGCCTAAGTCGCTGCTGTAGCTGCCGCTCAACACCAAGCTGGTAGCTTCAGTATTCCCATCTTTAACAATATTTGTGTTGCCATTGAGGACGCCTGTGATGCTGGCGGTTTTGATGACGGTTGCACCGGCCACGTACATGCGTATGGTTTCTGTGCTCAGTGGCGTGCCGCTGGCATCGGCTGTGCTGTACAAAGTTGACGTCACTGTTTTGATGCCCGCCGTTTTGAAGGCCACAGTGACTGAGGAAATCACGCCGTTACTCAGCGCAGCCGTTTGCGTCAACTGCCCCCCTACCACGTCACTGGCATCATTGCCGAACTGCCATTTCACAGAACGGGCATTGGCGTTGCTGGTGCCCAGCGCAAAACTGATGGTCTCCAATGTCTTGGGTGCCGTGGCAATCTGGCTGCTGATCAAGGCTGCATCATCACTGCCTGAAGTCACCACAGGCTGTTGTGCCGACGCAGCAAGCAACATGCCATTCACACGTATGTTGGCGCTGCCACCCGTTCCTGCGTTAGCTGCTTGGTTTGCATCACCAGCGCCACCACAACCGGCCAGCAGCAGTGCAGCGGTACACAGCAGTGACAGCCAGAGGCCGGGTTTTGTAAAGAACACAGTGCGCGGTGTTTTCATAGCAAGTTTTCCTGAAGGACGTAGCGTTCACTTAATACAGACGCATGAAGTATTCAGAAAAACACAAGCTTTGAAAATACGCAAAATTAACCGGTCAATTCCTACTATTTGCCGGTGCTGATTGCCTATCCGGTTAAAAGTAACCTGTCTGTATTTCCTGTATTTTTTTAACCGCCTATGGTCAAATCTTCCTCATGCACAACAAATCCATACTCTTGATAGATGACCACGCCATGTTCAGATCCGGCATGCGCTTGTTGCTGCTGGCGGGAATGCAGCAAGTGCAAGTGTTTGAAGCAGGCTCTTTAGAGCAGGCCATCAACGAAACCCTGCAAGTGCCGGATGTCATCTTGCTGGACATTCAGCTGCAAGGTGTCAATGGCTTGCAAGGCATGGGCATGATCAAACGCCAATGGCCGGCCACGCCGGTCATCATGTTGTCTTCCCTCACAGACCCGGACACCGTGCGTTTGAGCAAGCAGCGAGGCGCAGTGGCATTTGTCTCTAAGGCTGACACTGACAAAAAAATCATTGCCACCATAGAAAGCTTGTTTGCCAATCCTTCCAATACAGAAGATCTGCAAACACTGCACAGAAATGAATTGCGCAGCTTGGCCAACCCGCAGTTGACACCACGCCAATGCCAGGTACTGGACTTGCTGTGCGAAGGACTGTCCAACCGCGCCATTGCCGAGCGCATGCAAGTCTCTGAATACACGGTGCGCGGCCATGTGCAACACCTGCTGGCTGTGCTGGGTGTGAACAGCCGTTCAGCTGCCTTGTACAAAGCCAGAAAATTGGGTTTGATTTCCTAAACCGGTGTATGCAGTTTTTCAAGCTATTGAAAAAACCGTTTGCCTGGCTGGCTCTGTCTGAGCCCCGTGTTCTAAACCAGCAATTGACTGAATCGTTTAAGGACTCCGATCTAACTACTTTTTCTATTTACTTGTGCGTGCCAGTCATCAGCTTCATGTTGTTCAGTCCAGATAAACCTGAGCTGATGGTAATTTGGAGTTTTCTTCTTATCGCGACTAAATCATTCAGTTGGTGGGCTGTCAAACAGTACAAAAATCAAAAACCAGATTTATCTCGTCCTTGGCAAACGATATTCCCTTTGCTGTTGTTGATGTTTATAGACGGATTGGTCTGGGCCAGTATTTGCTCAATGGATTTGCGCCCCAGCACAAATTTACACAGTATGACTGTGATATCGGGATTGACAGGTATCACAGTGGTTTACTTGATTTTCTCGGCCCCATTAATGAACATGGCTATCAGCTTCATAGCTGGGGAAGTCTTCTCTTTAGCAATTCAATGGATGATCATTGACGAATCCCGGTTACGTGCATTGGGTTTTTTTGATTCATTTTTTTTCATCAGTGCGTTCTCTCAGTTAATTTTTGTCATCGCTCTTTTCTGGCAAATCAAAAGCAATTCCATGGCATTGAAAGAAAGCATAGAACTGCGTTTTTCAAACAAAGACTTGTATGACCAAGCGGAAGCCGCACGGCTAGAAGCATTTCAAGCCAACGCAGACAAATCCAAGTTTCTGGCAGCTGCCAGCCACGATTTACGCCAACCGGTACACGCCCAAGGTTTGTTTCTGGAAGTGCTGGGCCAAACGCGCGTGACACCTCAGCAGCAAGAAATCATCGACAGCCTACGCTCTGCCACACGCGCCACGCGCGACATGCTGGACAGCTTGCTGGACTTCTCGCGCATTGAAGCCGGTGTGGTGCACCCGGTGACCCAAGACTTTGCATTGCAAAGTCTGTTGCATGCGATTGAAAACGATTTGGCCCCGCTGGCTGATGCCAAAAAATTGGCTTACCGTTCCCGCGATACACGCTTGGCTGTGCATTCAGACCCGGCGCTGGTGGATTTGATAGTGCGCAACCTGGTGTCCAACGCCATTCGCTACACCCACCACGGCGGCGTGTTGGTCGGCTGTCGCCAGCGGGGTGACACCGTCTGCATAGAGGTGTACGACACCGGCATTGGCATTGCGCCTGAAAACCAGCAAGACATCTTTCGTGAATTTCACCAACTGGGTAACCCGGAGCGTGACCGGCGCAAAGGCCTGGGGCTGGGCTTGGCGATTGTGCAGGGCTTGACGAAAACGCTGGGCCATCGCCTGACATTGTTTTCACGCCCAGGGCGCGGGACAATGTTCCGACTGGAATTGCCCTTGAGCTTGGCCGATGTTGCGCAGGAATCTGTGCCCGCGTCTGATGCCTTGTTCAGCGCTAACCTCAAGGGCTACCACGCGCTGGTGGTGGAAGACGATGACCACATATTGCAAGCCATGGTGGCGCTGTTGCGCAGCTGGGGCATGTCTTGCAGTGCCGCCGAAGGTGTGAAAGATGCGCTGATATTGGCCGAGCAACTCAAACCGGATGTGCTGATTTGCGATTACCGCTTGCGCGACAACACCACTGGCACCGATGTCATTGCGGCATTGCGCGACAACTTGCGCAGTACCACGCCTGCGCTGCTGGTCACCGGCGACACCTCACCCGAACGACTGCGCGCCGCCACCGACAGTGGCATTCCGCTGTTACACAAACCGGTGGCCCCGGACGATTTGTACATGGCGTTGACTGCCCTGCTGCAAAAGACCTGAGCCCTTGCGCGCTTCAAACTATTTCAATCGGCACAAACAATTTGTATCCCAACCGTGTCGCCAGCATAAGAAAAATCTGCAATCCAAGGCGCAGAAATTGCTAAACCGGTGGCAGTGTCGGCATTCCGTTGACACACCAACCATGCTGCATGCATATCAAGTGGGGACAAGCCATGTTGAAACCGAATGCTTTGATCTGTGTTTTAGGCTTTGTCGCACTGAGCGCACATGCCGACAACTGGCGCTACTGCGCCGCCAACGCCCCCATGAGCACACCTTGCAAAGCCTGGGTGTCTGCTTATCTGGCAGGCAACACGCCTGAGCAAGACCCGCATGAAGTGCCGCGCTATATGGCAGACAACACTTTGTCACTGAAACTCAATCCGGTCAGCCGGGGTGAATTGCCGTCTTTCGGCGAACCCAGTTACAGCGCGGTTCAACCGTTTCTCAAAGTCTCGGCCACGGTATTGGTCAGGTAATCACCACTCGCAACGCACAGGCCTAGCAGTTTTCAGTTGACGATTTCCACCCACAAAGGCTCTTGCCCGGTGGCGATGCGCTGCACCAATTGCAAACTGCCAGCAAGCGCGTCAATGCGATAGCGGGCCAGGTGGTGCGACTGTTGCCCCGCCACCAACAGCTCTTGTCCGTTGGCACACACCGCAAAAGCACGTGGCTGGTTTTCTACCGGCGTGTGCCCGGCCAAACTCAGCAAGCCTGAACGGCTGTCCACACGAAACAGCGCCAGTGTGCTGGAACTGCGCTCAGAGCTCACCAATAAAGTGCCATCAGCCGTCAAGTGAATATCAGCGGCCCAGGGCTTGCCATCGAAAGCGGGAGGCAAAGTCGACACGGTTTGCATATGCCGCAGTTGTGCATGCTGTTCATCCCAAGCCAGCACATCCAATGAGGCATCCAACTCATTTAAAACATACACATGTTCACCCGAAGGCGAGAAACGGAAATGCCGGGGGCCGCTACCGCCGCGCCCGTGCCAATCAGAGCCGGGCTGAT
>CANNRV010000105.1 GCA_947508145.1 Comamonadaceae bacterium | reverse complement strand
TACGCAAGAGTTTTGAAGGCTCGTCGCTGGAGACCATCAAACACATGGTGGCGGCTGGCATGGGCGTGACCGTGGTGCCTCGCCTGAGCGTGCCCAAAGAGGCGTTGGGCGTTGCGGGCAAACGCAAAAAATCGCTAGACACCTACGTGCGTTATTTGCCCATCATCGAAGGCAAAGATGCACCGCCGACCCGCCGTGTGGTGTTGGCCTGGCGACGCAGTTTCACGCGTTACGAAGCCATTGCCGCTTTACGCAACGCCATCGTCGCCAGCGAATTGCCGGGCGTGACCCGTTTGTCATGATCAAGCTCTACCTAGATCTCATACGTTGGAACCGACCCGCCGGTTGGCTGCTGTTGCTGTGGCCCAGCTTGAGTGCCTTGTGGTTGGCAGCAGGTGGTTTTCCCGGCTGGCATTTGCTGTGTGTGTTTGTGCTGGGGACGGTGCTCATGCGCAGCGCCGGTTGTTGCATCAACGACGTGGCGGACCGCGAGTTCGACAAGCATGTGAAGCGCACGGCCAACCGCCCGGTCACCTCAGGCGCTTTGTCGGTGCGCCAGGCGTTGACGGCAGGTGCGGTGTTGGCTCTGTGTGCCTTTGGTTTGGTGCTGACTACCAATGCGGTCACCGTGGTCTGGTCGTTTGTCGCCTTGGCTGTCACCTTGATTTACCCGTATGCCAAGCGTTTTGTCGCCATGCCACAAGCGGTGTTGGGCGTGGCTTTCAGTTTCGGCATTCCCATGGCGTTTGCGGCGGTCAATGGCGGGCCACTGACTGTGTCCGGCGTATGGCATGCCGTGCCGCCGCTGGCCTGGGGCTTGTTGCTGGTCAATATGTTTTGGGTGTTGGCCTATGACACCGAATACGCCATGGTGGACCGGGACGATGATTTGCGCATAGGCATGAAAACCTCGGCCATCACCTTGGGCAGATACGACGTGGCGGCGGTCATGGCGTTTTATGTGGTGTATTTGCTGGGTACGCTGTTGCTATTGAGAGACAAAGGCCTGGGCTGGCCGCATTGGTTTGCCATTGAACTCGGTGGCGTGCAAGCGAGTTGGCATTTCGGCATGATTTACAAGCGCGAACGCGAAGGCTGTTTTCGTGCTTTCCGCATGAACCACTGGCTGGGTGCCACGGTGTTTGCCGGCATCGCCTGGGGCCTGCATTTACAAGCCTGAAAAATCTGTTTGGCTTGTTGACGTATATATATAGAGCAGCTTGCGAGCCCCAAAGAAAAAGCCACCCTAAGGTGGCTTTTTCTCAGAAAAACCGGCGTATCACTTGGCTTTCTTGTGTGACTTTTTCTTGCCTTTTTTCTTGGCCATGATCATGTGATCGGCATCAAAAGAGGCGGCTGACACGGTGCCTGCGTGGGTGAAGGCGGTGACAGAAGAAGCGGCTTGTGCGGGCGCAGACAGGCAGGCGAGCACGGCGGTCAAAGAGAGCAGAAATGTTTTCATGGTTTCAAGCCTTGTCAAAGTGAATACAGGAATGGCTATTGTGACACCATAACCCGGCACTTGAAAAGATGTTCACGCTTGATCCAACACATTGCCCAGCTCTTGCGAGCGTTGCTGGGCGGCTTTCAACGCCTTGGCGATCAGCCCGGCGATGCCGTCGGATTGCATGCTGGTGATGGCGGCATACGTGGTGCCACCTTTGGAGGTCACGCGTTCACGCAACACCGAGGGCGGCTCGCTGCTGCTGCGTGCCAGTTCGCTGGCACCGACAAAGGTGCCCACCGCTAGCTGATGCGCTTGTTGCGGCGGCAAACCCATGTCGATACCGGCTTGGGTCATGGCCTCGATGAAGAAAAACACATAGGCCGGGCCGGAGCCGGACAGCGCGGTGACAGCGTCCAACTGGTCTTCGGTGGCCACCCAAACCGACTGGCCGACTGCTTGCATTAGTTGCTGAACATGTTCGCGCTCTTGTGCAGACACGTGACCCCGGGCAAACAAACCGCTTTGCCCCAGACCAACCAGCGCGGGCGTGTTCGGCATCACCCGCACCACGCGTTCTGTGCCTAACCAGCGTGCCATGCTGTCGCTGCGCACCCCGGCGGCCACGCTCAGGTGCAAAGCTTGCGTAAACCGTGCGGCCAGCGGGAGCGCAACTTCTTTGAACACCTGCGGTTTGATCGCCCAGACCACAAGCTTGGAATCCGTTGGCGCGTCAGCCGCGTTCTCATGGCAGTGGATACCTTCGTGTTGTTGCAAAACGGCCCGGGTTTGCGCTTGTGGCTCGACCACATGCATGGCTGAGGCGGGCAGGCCTTGTTTGAGCCAGCCGCTGATCAGGGCCTGCGCCATATTGCCGCCGCCGATAAACGTCATGGGCAGCAAAGTGGGGTTGTTATTTGTCATGTGGAGAACCTGTTGGTGTCAAAAGTCATGGCACGCATTGTCAGTGACAACGCGAGAAGTTATGCCATCAAGGGGCGGTGGTTTGCCGTACTGCGCGTTCCCAGTCCGCCATTCTGGACAAAGCCTGGTCGCGCGACATGCGCGGCTCGAATGTGTTTTCCAGCCGCCAATGCGAGGCCAGCTCTTGCGGGCTGGCGTAGATGCCGCAGCCTAAACCGGCCAAATAAGCCGCGCCCGCAGCGGTGGTTTCAATCACGGCTGGACGCAGCACAGGGATGCCCAGCAAGTCGGCTTGGAATTGCATCAGCAAATCATTGACGCAAGCCCCGCCGTCGACCCGCAATTCGGTGACCGGGTGAACCGCATCGCTGTGCATGGCTTGCAACAAGACCGCGCTTTGAAACGCGATGCTTTCCAACGCCGCCCGGGCGATGTGCGCCAGTGTGGTGCCGCGCGACAAACCCAGCATGGCACCGCGTGCATCCGCCTGCCAATACGGCGCACCCAAACCGGTGAACGCGGGTACCAGCACGACACCGCCTGAGTCAGGTACAGATGCAGCCAAGGCTTGGACATCGGCGCTTTGGTCAAACGCGCCCAAGCCGTCGCGCAACCATTGCACCACTGCGCCGCCGATGAAAACACTGCCCTCAAGCGCGTATGCCGCATCCGCCCCGGGCTGGGCAGCGCTGGTGCTGATCAGGCCGTGCTGGCTGCTGGCGCAATGCGCACCGGTGTGCATCAACATGAAGCAACCCGTGCCATAGGTGTTTTTCACCTGACCGGCTGACAAACAGGCTTGGCCAAATAAGGCGCTTTGCTGGTCACCGGCCATGCCACTCACCGGGACGACCGCGCCCAAATGCGCTGCTTGCGTGTGGCCGAACAGTCCTGCGGACGGCTGTACCCGGGGCAAAAGTGATTCAGGGATACCGAACAAGCTGAGCAACTCAGGGTCCCATTGCCGCGTGTGGATATTGAACAGCATGGTGCGGGACGCATTGCTGACATCGGTGGCGTGCACGGCGCCCCCGGTGAGCTGCCACAGCAGCCAACTGTCTATCGTGCCAAAGGCCAACTCACCGCGTTCGGCCATGGCGCGTGCGCCGGGCACATGGTCCAGCAGCCATTGCAGTTTCGTGGCCGAAAAATACGCGTCAATCAACAGGCCGGTTTTGTCCTGCACCTTCGCGGACCAACCGGCTTCTCTTAATTGCTTGCAAGCGGGCTCGGTGCGCCGGTCCTGCCAGACGATGGCGTTGTGCAAAGGCTGCCCGTTGTCGCGCCGCCACAGCACGGTGGTTTCGCGTTGGTTGGTGATGCCTATGCCCGCTAATTGCGCTGCGCTGATGCCGGCGCTGCTCAGCGCCTGGCGGGCGGTATCCAGCTGACCGTGCCAGATGGCAAGCGGGTCGTGTTCCACCCAGCCGGGCTGCGGGTAAATTTGTGGCAAGGTCTGCTGTGCTGTCGCAACAATGCGCCCGTCCGCATGAAAAACCATGCTGCGCGAGCTGGAAGTGCCTTGGTCCATGGCCAGCAAATACGACATAAGTAGTCTTTCGGGTGGTTTATCAAGAAATGTCAGAAAAGATTGTCAAAGCCGCTTGAAACTATGCCATAATTGCGGGCTCTGCTTTTCAAACGGCAGGGAATCACGCCCAAACAAATGCACTGCAAATGGTTTGCAATGCAGATGACGGGCCCAAGACTGATCGGTTGCGTACAGCCCATTGTGGGTTGATCGGATCCGATACAAGTTGGGAAACAGAAATGATCCAGACAGAATCCAGATTAGAAGTCGCCGACAACACCGGTGCGAAGTCCGTTTTGTGCATCAAGGTGCTCGGCGGTTCTAAGCGTCGTTATGCCAGCGTTGGCGACATCATCAAAGTAAGTATCAAAGAAGCTGCCCCGCGCGGTCGCGTCAAAAAAGGCGAAATCTACAGCGCTGTGGTGGTTCGTACCGCCAAGGGCATTCGCCGTGGCGACGGCTCGCTGGTCAAATTCGACAGCAACGCAGCCGTGCTGCTCAACGCCAAGCTCGAGCCCATCGGCACTCGCATCTTCGGACCGGTCACGCGCGAATTGCGTACCGAGCGCTTCATGAAGATCGTTTCTCTGGCTCCCGAAGTTCTCTGAGGACCTGACCATGAACAAACTCCGCAAAGGCGACGAAGTCATCGTCATCACGGGTCGCGACAAAGGCAAGCGCGGCAAGATTGCATTGCGCCAAGACGACTCACACGTGCTCGTCGAAGGCATCAATCTGGTGAAAAAACACACCAAGCCCAACCCCATGGCAGGCACCACTGGCGGCATCGTTGAAAAAACCATGCCTATTCACCAGTCCAATGTGGCCATCTACAACGCCAGCACCGGCAAAGCCGACCGCGTAGGCATCAAGATCAATTCCGATGGTTCGAAGGTTCGCGTCTTCAAGTCCAGCGGCGAAGTCATCAAGGTTGCATAAACATGGCACGTCTACAACAACACTATCGTGAAAAAGTGGTCCCTGAGTTGACCGCCAAGTTCGGCTACCAGTCCCCCATGGAAGTGCCGCGTCTGACAAAAATCACCCTCAATATGGGTGTGTCAGAAGCTGTGGCTGACAAAAAAGTCATGGAACACGCGGTTGGCGACCTGTCCAAAATTGCTGGTCAAAAGCCGGTGGTCACCAAGGCTCGCAAAGCGATCGCTGGTTTCAAAATCCGTGAACAACAACCCATCGGTTGCATGGTCACTTTGCGCGGTGTGCGCATGTATGAATTCCTGGACCGCTTCGTTACCGTGGCTTTGCCCCGTGTACGTGACTTCCGTGGTATTTCAGGTCGCGCGTTTGACGGTCGCGGCAACTACAACATCGGCGTGAAAGAGCAAATTATTTTTCCCGAGATCGAGTATGACAAGGTTGATGCCCTGCGCGGTCTCAACATCAGTATCACCACCACGGCCAAGACCGACGATGAGTGCAAGGCACTGCTCGCCGCTTTCCGTTTCCCGTTCAAGAACTGAGGTGCCCTGTGGCTAAAGTAGCTTTGATCGAGCGAGAGCTCAAGCGTGACAAGTTGGTCGCCAAGTACGCAAAAAAACATGCGGAATTGAAAGCCATTTCAACCGATGCCAAGCGCAGCGATGAAGAGCGTGCAGAAGCCCGTTTGGGTTTGCAAAAACTCCCGCGCAACGCCAATCCCACACGCCAGCGTAACCGCTGTGCCATCACCGGTCGTCCTCGCGGCACATTCCGTCAATTTGGGCTCGGTCGCGCCAAGATCCGTGAATTGGCCTTCGCAGGCAATATTCCCGGCATCACCAAAGCCAGCTGGTAAGCAGGTAGGAGAAATTCAATATGAGCATGAGTGATCCCATTGCCGACCTGTTGACGCGTATCCGTAACGCGCAAATGGTGGCCAAGCCGACCGTATCGGTGCCGTCATCTAAGGTCAAGTTGGCCATCGTCCAGGTCTTGAAAGATGAAGGCTATATCGATGGCTTTCGTGTCAAGACCGAAGACGGTAAATCCGAATTGGAAATTGCCCTGAAGTACTACGCTGGCCGTCCGGTGATTGAGCGCATTGAGCGCGTCTCCCGCCCCGGTTTGCGTGTCTACAAAGGACACAACGCCATTCCGCAAGTCATGAACGGTTTGGGTGTGGCGATTGTCACCACCCCCAAAGGTGTCATGACCGATCGCAAAGCACGCGCCACCGGCGTGGGCGGCGAAGTTCTTTGCTACGTGGCTTAAGGGAGAAACACATATGTCCCGCGTTGCCAAAATGCCCGTCGCCGTCCCCGCAGGAGTGGACGTGACCATGAATGAACAACACATCAGCGTCAAAGGCGCTGGTGGTCAGCTCTCAATCGCCAACAATGCGCTGGTCAAAGTGGTTCGCCAAGGCGAAAACATGACTTTCGAGCCGGCCAACGAATCCCGTGAAGCCAACGCCATGAGCGGCACTTTGCGCCAGTTGGTCAACAACATGGTGGTTGGTGTCACCAAAGGTTTCGAGAAAAAACTCAGCCTGGTTGGCGTGGGTTACAAAGCCGCTGCACAAGGTGCCAAGTTGAACCTGGCTGTCGGCTACTCGCACCCGGTCAATATCGATATGCCCTCAGGTATCAAAGTGGAAACACCGACACCTACCGAGGTCATCATCAAAGGCGCTGATCGCCAACGTGTCGGTCAAATCGCTGCTGAAATTCGCGCTGTTCGTCCACCCGAGCCTTACAAAGGCAAAGGCATCCGTTATTCGGACGAAAAGATCACGATCAAAGAGACCAAGAAGAAATAAGGAGCTGCAACATGCTAAGCAAAAAACAGCAGCGTCTGCGCCGTTCACGTCAAACCCGCATCCGTATCGCCACCCAAGGCGTGGCGCGTTTGATGGTCAACCGCACCAACTTACACATTTACGCCAGCGTTATTTCCGGCGACGGCACCAAAGTCATTGCCACTGCCTCCACCGCAGAATCCGAAGTGCGTCAAGCATTGGGCGCTGTGGGCAAGGGCGGTAACCAAGCAGCAGCAGAAGTCATCGGCAAGCGCATTGCCGAAAAAGCCAAAGCCGCTGGTGTGGAAAAAGTCGCTTTCGACCGTTCAGGCTTTGCCTACCACGGTCGCGTCAAAACATTGGCAGATGCCGCGCGTGCCGCCGGCTTGCAGTTCTAACCGACACGGATAACAACATGGCAAAAGTTCAAGCAAAAATGCAAGACGACAGTCGTGACGACGGTCTGAAGGAAAAAATGATCGCGGTCAACCGCGTCACCAAAGTGGTCAAGGGCGGTCGTATTCTCGGCTTCGCTG
>CANNRV010000104.1 GCA_947508145.1 Comamonadaceae bacterium | reverse complement strand
TGGCGCAGCCTGCCGCGCGAAGCCGCAGGCATATTCGGCGACGCGAAAATCGGCATGCGTTAAAACACCGGCTTGCCCTGCAAGCCTTCGCGCACCGTGGGGTAGCGCAATTTCATGCGCAACTCGGTTTTCAAACGTTGGTTGTGCATACGCCTGGATTCACTCATAAAGCTCAATGTCATGGCCGGTAATGCGGTGGGTGCTTGAGCGCGGCTGATGCGCGGCGGACGCGGCAACTGCCACAGGTCTGCAGCCATGTCCATGTAGTCGCCCATTTTGAAATCGCTGTCATCGCTGACATGCAGAGGTCGCAAAGTTTTGCCGCGCCACAAAGACAGCACAGTTGCACGCGCCAAATCGTCTGCATGGATGTGGTTGGTATACACATCATCCGAAGCTTGCAGCACGGGCGTGCCGCGTTGCAGCCGTTCGCGCGGCGTACCGCCTTCGCGGTCCAGTGCGTAAATGCCGGGAATGCGCAAGACCTGGATTCGCGGCAGCCCACACGAACCCCAGGCGTTCAACCAAGATTCAGCATCCACACGGCGAGCAGCGCGATCGGTTTGCGGCTGCAACGGCTGCGTTTCATCAATCCAAGCGCCGCTGCAATCGCCATACACACCACTGGTCGATCCGTACACCACCGCTTGCGGGGAAGAGCGCAACATCAAGGCCTGCACCAAGGCTTGGCTGCGCGAATCGGTATGGCCTTGCAAAGGCGGCGGTGCCATGTGAATCAGATGTGTGGCTACACCAGCGAGTCGTCGCAATGTGTCGGGCTGGTCCAAATTGCCTTGCAAAGCCGTAATGCCTTGCTGCTGCAAAGCCGCGACCCGCGACTCGCTGCTGGTCAAGGCATACACACGGCTGCTGTTTTTCAGCAATGTCGCCGTGCGCAAGCCCACGTCGCCGCAACCAACGATCAATACACGTGGTCGCCTGAAGCGAGACGGCAATGCACCAAGAGGGCTTTGGTTTGAAGGCAAAATCCTGTCTTTCGTTGTTTCAAACATCCAAGGATAACAAGCATGTCGTTTCAAGTGTCTGTAGAGCCCAGTGGCCGGTCATTCAGCGTGGACAGCGGTGAGACCTTGTTGAGCGCAGGCATACGCCAAGGTGTCAGTCTGCCTTATGGTTGCAAAGACGGCGCTTGCGGTTCTTGTAAATGCCAAAAAATATCCGGTGACGTTCAAATGAGCGCCTACCAAAGCAAGGCCTTGAGCGACGAAGAATTGGCCAAAGGCATGGTGCTGACTTGCCGTGCCACTGCACTGAGTGATGTGGTGCTGGAGTCGCGCCAAGTGACCAGCGCCGATGCTTTCCCCATTCGCAAAATGCCTGTACGCATTGCCTCGCTTGAAAAAATGTCGGCTGATGTCATGCGCATCATGCTGCAATTGCCTTCCACAGAAAACCCGCAATACCACGCTGGCCAGTACGTGGAATTTTTATTGCGCGACGGTTCGCGCCGTGCTTATTCCATCGCCAATGCGCCGCACACTTTGGCAGCGGGCGCACCGGTCGTTGAGTTACACATTCGGCACATGCCAGGCGGCAAATTCACCGACCATGTGTTTGGCGCGATGAAAGAAAAAGAGATTCAACGGATTGAAGCGCCGTTCGGCAGTTTTTATTTGCGCGAGAGCAGCGACAAACCCTTGGTGCTACTGGCTTCGGGCACCGGCTTTGCGCCTATCAAAGCGCTGCTGGAACACATGCAGCATAAAAACATTCAACGGCCTGCGTTTTTTTACTGGGGCGGCCGCCGTCCTTCAGATTTGTACATGAACGATTGGGTGATGGCGCAATTGGCGCACATGCCCCATCTGCGCTACATCCCCGTGGTGTCCGATGCTTTGCCCGAAGACCATTGGAGCGGCAGAACCGGTTTTGTGCATGCAGCCGTGTTGCAAGACATCCCTGATTTGTCCGGTTACCAGGTGTATGCCTGCGGCGCACCGGTGGTGATTGAATCCGCACAGCGCGACTATGTGGCGCATGGTTTGCCTGCGGAGGAATTTTTCGCCGACTCCTTCACCAGCGAGGCCGACAAGCTTTAAGCTTTTTTGGCTTGCGCGTTTTTGTCGCGCAACAAACGCATTTTTTCTGCGATCTTGATTTCCAAACCGCGCTCGACCGGCTCGTACAACACCGGCGGTTTCATGCCGTCGGGCCAGTAGTTTTCACCGGCGGCGAATGCGTCGGGTTCGTCGTGTGCGTACCTGTAGGCTTTGCCGTAGTCCAGGTCCTTCATCAACTGCGTAGGCGCATTGCGCAAATGCACCGGCACAGGCCGTGTGCCGTCGGACTTGATGAGTTTGCGAACATTGTTGTAAGCCTTGTAAACCGCATTCGATTTGGGTGCGATAGCCAGATAGACCACGCATTCGGCCAAGGCCAATTCGCCTTCAGGTGAGCCCAGACGCTCGTACACCTCGGCAGCGTCCAAGGCGAGTCGCAATGCGCGCGGGTCGGCCAAGCCAATGTCCTCTGCCGCCATGCGAATCATGCGCCGCGCCATGTACTTGGGCTCTGCGCCACCATCGAGCATGCGCACCAGCCAATACAAAGCAGCATCCGGGTCAGAGCCGCGCACCGATTTATGCAGCGCACTGATGGTGTCGTAAAACTGTTCGCCGCCTTTGTCATAGCGGCGCATGCGTTCGCCCAGCACTTTCATCAACCAGGCATCGGTGACCAGCGGGAGTTGTTCACGCTGCGCCGCCACCGCCAATGTTTCCAAGGTGTTGAGCAAGCGTCTGGCGTCCCCGTCGGCATATGCAATCAAACGTGCTTGCGCCGCGTCTTCCAGCGCGGGCACGGCGTTGATGGCCCGGGCTTTGTCGATGATTTGCGTTAAGTCGGTTTCAGACAAAGGCTGCAACACATACACCGCCGCACGCGACAACAAGGCCGAGTTCACTTCAAAAGACGGGTTTTCGGTGGTCGCACCAATGAAGGTGAACAGGCCGGACTCGACATGCGGCAAAAACGCATCCTGCTGGCTTTTGTTGAAACGGTGCACCTCGTCGACAAACACAATCGTGCGTTTGTGCTCCAGCGAATCGCGTGCGGCCTGCGCCATCTCCACCGCTTCGCGGATTTCTTTCACGCCACCGAGCACTGCGCTGATAGAGAGAAATTGCGCATCAAACGCATCTGCCATCAAACGCGCGATGGTGGTTTTGCCCACCCCGGGCGGTCCCCACAACAAACAACTGTGCGGTTGCCCGGACTCAAACGCCACACGCAACGCCATGCCTTCGCCCAGAATATGTTGCTGCCCCACCACCTCGGCCAGGCTGTGAGGACGCAAGCGTTCGGCCAGCGGTGAATGGGGGTTAGGTGAGACAGTATTCATGGTGAATACAGCGGAGCCAGTCCTTGCCACACCTCAGGGCTTGATCAGATCTGCGCCCTTGGGCGGAACAAAACTGAACTGCGCCTGCGTCAGGTATTTGGGATTGATATCAGTGCGCTCAAACTTGATTAACGAGCGGGTGCCAAATGCATCCAGGATGTCCAACTGAGCAAGCGACACAGCATCGCCCTGAACACGCATACCCAAGCGGACTTGTTGCAAGCTGGCATCTTGCGATTTCGGTGTCGCGCTGACCCATTGCAAGCCATCGTTTGTGACTTCTGATTTCAATGTGAATTCTTTTTCTAAGGTGGTCAGATCGGTGGCCGAAGCGATCAGCGCCGCCGGAGTGCTGCCCAGCGCCTGCGACTGGTTGCGTTGCGTCACCTGGTTCAGATCGGCATCAAACAGCCACAGGTGTTTGCCATCGGCCACGATGTTTTGCACAAACGGTTTGGCGTAGTCAAACCGAAACACGGTGGGCCGGATGAAAGAAAAGCTGCCGGTAGATATTTTGATTTTGGCCGGTCGGCTGTCCTTGGAAGGCGTGGTGACGGTTTGCGAAAACTCAGCCCGCATGCTGCGGGTGGTGGATAAAAACTTGGACAAGCTGTCCAAGCCGTCGGCCTGCGCTGGCATGCTTAGCAAGAAGGCCGTCACCAAGGGCAAACCAACAACATAGTGCTTAAAAAGCTTCATAGGTACTTTCAATAGATTCAATTTCAAGCCCGGCTTGACGGCCAAACGGAGGCGGCTTATTCCTGACGAGTCGGCACCAGTATTTCACGCTGTCCGTTGCTGCTCATGGCGCTGACCATACCGGCTTTTTCCATGTCTTCCACCAAACGGGCAGCGCGGTTGTAGCCGATTTTCAAATGGCGCTGCACCAATGAAATACTGGCCTTGCGGTTTTTCAACACCACTTCCACGGCCTGGTCGTACATCGGGTCTTTTTCGCTGGCAGTCTCGCCGAACAAATCGGGGCCGTTGGCTTCGCCGTCAACCGTGCCGCCTTCGAGCAAGCCTTCGATGTAATTCGGTTCGCCCTGGGTTTTCAAATAGCTGACCACGCGGTGCACTTCTTCATCGCTGACAAACGCGCCATGCACACGGATAGGAAAACCGGTGCCGCTGGGCAAATACAACATGTCACCCATACCCAGCAAAGCCTCTGCGCCCATTTGGTCGAGGATGGTGCGGCTGTCGATTTTGCTGCTGACCTGAAACGCGATGCGGGTCGGGATATTGGCTTTGATCAAACCGGTGATCACGTCAACGCTTGGGCGTTGCGTGGCCAATATCAAATGGATACCGGCAGCGCGAGCTTTTTGCGCCAGACGCGCGATCAGCTCTTCAATTTTTTTGCCGACCACCATCATCAAATCGGCCAGCTCGTCAATCACCACGACGATGTGCGGCAGCCGCTCTAAGGGTTCGGGGTCATCCGGGGTCAGGCTGAACGGGTTGGGTATGGACTGACCCGCTTCGAGTGCTTCTTCAATCTTGTGGTTGTAACCAGCCAAATTGCGCACGCCCATTTTGCTCATCAATTTGTAGCGGCGCTCCATTTCGCCCACACACCAGTTCAAGCCGTGCGCGGCTTGCCGCATGTCGGTGACCACCGGGGCGAGCAAATGCGGGATGCCTTCGTAGACCGACATCTCCAGCATCTTGGGGTCAATCATCAAAAGCCGCACATCGCGGGCTTCGGCTTTGTAGAGCAGGCTCAAAATCATGGCGTTGATACCCACCGATTTACCTGAACCGGTGGTGCCTGCCACCAACACATGGGGCATCTTCGCCAAATCGGCCACCACCGGGTGTCCGCCTATGTCTTTGCCCAAGCCCATGGTCAGCAGTGATTTGGCTTCGTTGTACACCTCGGAGCCCAGAATTTCACTCAAACGAATGGACTGGCGTTTGGCATTGGGCAACTCCAGCGCCATGAAGTTTTTGCCCGGAATGGTTTCCACCACGCGTATGGACACCATGCTGAGCGAACGCGCCAAATCTTTGGCCAGGTTGACGATTTGCGAACCTTTGACACCGGTGGCCGGTTCGATTTCATAACGGGTCACCACGGGTCCGGGCGCGGCTGCCAGCACTTTGACTTCAACGCCGAAGTCACGCAATTTTTTCTCGATCAATCGGCTGGTGAATTCGATGGTCTCGGAATCGACCGGGTCCTGACGCACTTGCGAATCGTCAAGCAAATCGACTTGCGGCAAGCGCGAATCCGGCATGTCGTTGAACAAAGGTTTTTGCCGCTCGCGAGCCATGCGTTCGCTTTTGGGTGGAGCCAAGGGTTCGGGATCAACCACGATGCGTACTGGGCGGGGGGCAGCCTCTTCAATCTCCACCCGTTCGGTGTGCATGTCTTCTTCGCGCTCACGCGCGGCGACTTGCCCCAGCGCCAAGTCCTCGGCCATTTCACGGCGTTCACGCCACTGGCTGATGGCATGGTCAATCGAGGCGCCTATGTTTTCTGCCAATTGCTTCCATGAAAAACCAAATGTCCAGGACAAACCGACCAGCATAAACACAATAAACACCAGCGCCGAACCATTGAAACCCAGCCATTTGGCAGCCGAACCGCCGACCAGGTAACCGATGACACCGCCCGCATGGTGGCCTGGCACATGGGGGTCTAAACGGTATAAGCGGGTGTATTCCAGTGAGGTGCTGGACAGCATCAACAGCAGCAGCCCGCTCCAAAATGCCCACGGACTCAAACGCCATAACGGGGGATGTTCGACCAACGGCTCGTCTTCGCTGCGCAAACGGGCGGCCAGCGCTTTCATCCAACTGATCAATGCCGCCATGAAGCACCAGAAAATGGAATAACCGGCGACAAAAAAACTCAGGTCACTGACAGCAGCCCCGATGCGTCCGCCCCAGTTTTGCAGCACAGCGTTAGAGCCGGAGGTGGTCCAAGCCGGATCTTGCGGCGTATGGCTGAGCATGGCCACCAGCCAATAGAGCAAAAAAACAAAGCCCAGGTAAAGGGCAATTTCCTGCACAAACCGTTGCCAGCCGCTGACGGGCTGAGGCGATTTGTCTTTGGAATGATTGAGGGTGTTTAAGGAGTAAGTCATTGCCGGACGTAAGCTTAACAGGCGCGGTACGGGCATTTTCCGTCCCAGCGCCTAAAATCGAGACTGTGAAGCGCAGTCTGTGCCTTCTTTGATCTATTTATATAAGCTCACCATGACCTCCCCCCAACACAGCAAAGTTCTTATCCTCGGCTCCGGCCCTGCCGGTTACAGCGCCGCCGTCTACGCGGCCCGCGCCAATTTGCAACCCACATTGATTACCGGCATGGCCCAAGGCGGTCAACTGATGACCACCACCGAGGTGGACAACTGGCCGGCCGATGTGCATGGTGTGCAAGGGCCGGATTTGATGCAACGGTTTCAAGCCCATGCCGAGCGGTTCAATACCAACATCATTTTTGACCATATCAATAAAGTCGATTTCAGCCAGCGGCCCTTCACTTTGACCGGCGACAGCGGCACCTACACCTGTGACGCGCTCATCATCGCCACCGGCGCATCGGCCAAATACCTCGGCCTGCCTTCAGAGCAAAGTTTCATGGGACGCGGTGTCTCAGGCTGTGCGACCTGCGACGGTTTTTTCTACCGCGACAAAGTTTGCTGCGTGGTCGGCGGCGGCAATACCGCTGTTGAAGAAGCCCTGTATTTGTCCAATATCGCCAGCAAAGTGCATTTGATTCACCGACGCGACAAGTTCAAGGCCGAGGCCATCATGATCGACAAGCTGATGGACAAGGTCAAGGCCGGAAAAATCGTGCTGGAACTCCACAGCGTGCTTGACGAGGT
>CANNRV010000103.1 GCA_947508145.1 Comamonadaceae bacterium | reverse complement strand
CTTGTTTGCGCGCCCCGCCAATGTGCTGGTGCTGGACGAACCGACCAACGATTTGGACATTGACACATTAGAGTTGCTAGAGGAATTGCTGCAAAACTACGACGGCACGGTGTTTCTGGTCAGCCATGACCGCGCTTTTTTGGACAACGTGGTCACCAGCACCATTGCGTTTGAAGGCGAGGCACGCTGGCGCGAGTACGAAGGTGGCGTGCAAGATTGGTTAACCCAATCCAACCGCGCCAAGGCCTGGGCTGCGCAAGCTCAAGCTTCCACGAAAGCCGCAGAAGCAGCGGTCAAAAGCACCTCATCCGAAACTCCTGTCAAAGCAAGTGCCCCTAAAAAACTCAGCTTCAAAGAGCAACGCGAATTCGACAGCCTGCCTGGTTTGATCGAGCAACTGGAAGCCGAACAGGCCAAGCTCAACCGCCTGCTGGCAGATGGCAGCCTGTACGTGAGTGAGCCCAAAAAAGCAGCTGATATGGCTGCTCGCGTCACGCAAATTGACGATGAGCTGCTGACTGCCATGGAGCGCTGGGAATTGCTGGGGCAACGGGTGCCCGTGTGAACAAACATGAGTTGCACGGACTCTGGCTGGGCTTGCTCGGTGTGCTGCTGTTTTCCATCACCTTACCAGTCACACGCTTGGCGGTCGGCACGCCCGAAGCGCCTTTTTTGACCGGGTTTTTCATTGCGTTTGGGCGCGCCGGGGTGGCGGGTTTGCTGTCTGTGGTGTATCTGGTGTCGGTCAAAGCCACACCGCCCACTGCAAAGCAATACCAGTCACTGGCCATGGTGTCACTTGGCGTGGTGTTTGGCTTCCCTTTGCTCACCTCGCTGGCCATGCGCTATGTACCGGCGGCCCATGCAAGCGTCATCACCGGCGTACTGCCATTGGCCACCGCCGCCTTGGCCGCGCGGGTGAACCGGCAAAGGCCTTCTGTCGGGTTTTGGTTATGCGCTATAGGTGGATGCGCCCTGGTCTTAAGCTTTGCCATTCTGCGTTCCGGTCAATCCGGCTGGTGGCCGCACACCGCAGATTTGATGTTGCTGGCGGCCATGGCTCTGGGCGCTATTGGCTATGTCTGGGGCGGGCGCATGTCCACGCAGATGCCCGCCCAACAAGTCATCAGTTGGGCTTTGGTGATGTCTTTGCCAGTCACGCTGCCGCTGGCTTGGTTGTTCAGGCCGCTTGAGCCGGTGCCGTGGTTTGCCTGGGCTGGCTTTGCCTATGTCTCGCTGTTTTCCATGTGGCTCGGGTTTTTCGCTTGGTACCGGGGTCTGGCCATGGGCGGCACGGTCAGAGTCAGTCAGGTGCAATTGCTACAACCGTTTCTAGGCATGTTGTTCGCCATTCCCATCTTGGGTGAATCCTTGGACGCGACGACGGTGGGTTTTGGTTTGGCGGTAGTAGCTACTGTTTTTTTAGGCCGCAAAATGCCAGTGCACTCACACACCACCTAAAGCTTGAAGACAAGCATTCATGAAACAACGCCCTTTTACCCAAGTCGATGTGTTCACTTCTACGCCTTATCTGGGCAACCCGGTGGCGGTGGTGCTAGATGGCAGCGGCCTGTCCACCGAAGACATGCAGGCGTTCACCAACTGGACCAATTTATCGGAAGCCACCTTTGTGCTGCCGCCCACGCACCCGGATGCCGACTATGCGCTGCGCATTTTTTGTCCCGGGCGAGAGTTGTTGTTTGCAGGACACCCCACTTTAGGCAGCTGCCACGCCTGGCTGCAAGCCGGTGGCCTGCCCAAGGGAAAACATGTGGTGCAGGAATGCGGCGTTGGTCTGGTCAATATTCAGCTCGAAAGTTCAAGACTGGCTTTTGCAGCACCGCCATTGCGCCGCAGCGGGCCATTGGCGGAAGACGATGTGCAGTTGATTGCACGCGGACTGGGTATTGCCCGCAGCGACATTCTTTACCACGCCTGGTGCGACAACGGCCCGGGTTGGCGCGCCGTCATGCTGGGCTCGGCAGAACAAGTGCTGTCGCTCAAACCGGACGCAGACGTGCTCAAGGGCTTGGACATAGGCGTGGTCGGGCCGCGCGGCAAAGTCGGCGTCATTGGCGCCCATCCAGATGGCGAAGAAGTGTTTGAAGTGCGGGCGTTTTTCCCTGGCAACCAAGCCCTGACCGAGGACCCGGTCACCGGCAGTTTGAACGCGGCTTTGGGCCAATGGTTGATCGGCACCGGGCTAGCCCCTGACCGATATATCGCCAGACAAGGCACCGCTCTGGGTCGGGCCGGTCGCGTGCACGTGTCGAAGGACGCAGACGGACAGGTCTGGGTGGGCGGCGACTCCGTGGTGTGTATCCAAGGCGGCGTCATGCTGTGACTACCCGGTCACCGGGGTGACCGGAACATGCGGTATTTCTAGCCACAATCGCTTCCTATGGGAAATGTTTATTTAGTGCGCCACGGTCAGGCCTCCTTCGGCGCGGATGATTACGACCAACTGTCCCCGCTGGGCCTGCAACAAAGCATTCGTTTGGGCGAATACTGGCGCGAACGCGGCATGCAGTTTGAAGCCGTCATCACCGGCAGCCTGAAACGACATCGCCAGACCTGGGAAGGCATTCAACAAGGTCTGCAAAACACCTCGCTGCAAGCGCTTGTCTGGCCGGGGCTGAACGAATACGACAGCGAAGCTGTGATCCATTGCATACACCCCGAGCCCCTGGCCAAACCCAATACACCCGAGTTGTACAAACACCATTTCGGCCTGTTACGCAAAGGCTTACAGGAATGGATGCACGGGCGCACCCAACCTGTCGGTATGCCGGTTTTTGTAGATTTTGTGAAAGGCATTCAAGACGCGTTGGCCCATGTGCGCCAGCACCACAGCGGCCATGTGTTGGTGGTGTCCAGCGGCGGGCCAATTTCAACCGCCGTCGGCAGCCTCTTGAACACGCCGCCAGAAAGCATGATCGAGATGAATATGCGCATGCGCAACACAGCTGTCAGCGAATGCGTCTACAACATCAAACGCACCACGCTGGTGAGCTTCAACACCATCAATCATTTAGATACCCAGCCTTACAGCGACTGGGTGACATTTACCTAAGCGATTCTGCCGAGGGTGTGGCGAATTGAACTCAAGCCATAAGCTGCTAAGCAGCCCGAGTCCGACAGCCCGCTTTTTAAATCAGCGGCTCAAACGCCATCAACTCCTGCAATAACTTGGCCAGTTGCAGGCCCACTGCATCTAATAAAGCTTGTCCTTTGTCGGCGGTGGCCGCTGCCGCGTTGCCCGCCGCACCGTGCGGGTTGTAGTCCTGCATATGCCAGCCCAGCTTGGCGCTTTTGCCGTCGCCCAGCAAGGCAAAGCGGGCGGCGCGGTCTTCAGAGGCAGAAGCGAAATGCTGTGCTTCCTCCATGCGCACTTTGTGCGGCGCAATCGCCAGCATCAGTGAGGTTTCCATGTCGCCGCCGTGCACGCCAAAGCGTTGCTCGTGCGCACCGAACGCCTCCCAAGCAGTCCCCAATGGCAGTTGGTACCAGTGGCTGGAGAACACTGTCAGGCCGCAATGGCCGCGCAACTCGCGCGCCACCACATCCATCAAACCGGCATTGCCGCCGTGTGCATTGAAGATCAGCATTTTTTTGATGCCGGTGCGAGCCACGCCTTCACCAATGTCGCACCATTGGCTGATCAGGTGGGCGGGAGACAAACTCAAGGTGCCGTCATAAGCCAGGTGCTCACTGCTCAAACCCACGCTTTGCGTGGGCAACACCAGCACCGGGTCGCTAGGCTGCAAATGCGCCAGCGAGGCAGTCACCATGGCGTTGACCAAATCGGTGTCCACCGACAAAGGCAAATGCGGGCCGTGTTGCTCTGTTGCACCCAAAGGCAGTACAGCCACGGTGTGTTGCGGGTCGAGTTCGGAAAAATCGGTGCTGACGCAATCAGCCCAGTAACGCGGTAATACCTTCATGAACGCCATCTTAAGCGCTTGGGTAACATGGGCCGCATGCCTACTTTGTTGATTTACTTGACCCGCGCCTTAGCCGCCTTGTTGCTGGTTTCAGGCCATGGCCTTGTCACTGCACAAACCCGCACCAGCGCAGTGGTGCAAACACCTCAAGTCCGAGCCGAATTGGTGGCGCATGCGCCGCAAGGCGTGCAAGCTGGCCAGCCGCTGTGGCTGGGACTGCAAATCCAGCACCAACCCGGCTGGCATACCTATTGGCTGAACCCGGGCGACAGCGGTCTGGCCACGCAACTCAACTGGCAATTACCTAGCGGCATGCAAGCCGGTGACACGCTCTGGCCACAGCCACGCATGATTCCTGTCGGCGACATGGTGAACCACGGTTTTGAAGACACAGTGCTGCTGGCGGTGCCGGTGCAGATCAGCAAGACTTTCAAACCCGGCAACACCGAAGTCAGGTTACAAGCCGACTGGCTGATGTGCAAACAAGAATGCATTCCGCAAACCGGACAGTTTTTGCTGACACTGCCTGCGGCGGCCAGCCTGGGCAACCACGGTGCAGCGTTTGAGGAGTTGCTGCAAGCGCAGCCTGTCGCGCTGTCGCCTGCCCGTCAAAAAGCCAGTTTGAATACGCAAGGTCTGGCCTTACAAATTCAAGGATTGCCGCCTGAAGTGCACGGCCATGCGCTCAAAGCCTTTGCCGAATCGCCCGAGGTGCTGGCCAGCGGTTTAGGCTTGTACAAGGTCGGCGTTTGGAACAAAGGGGTTTGGCAGATGACCGCGCCCTTGCACCGCATGCGCAGCACCGAGCCCACATCCACAGGCCTGGTGTTGGTGGACGACACGGTGACACCGCACCAAGCCTGGCGCGTACATATAGATATAGAGGGCGAATGGAATCTTGCCACTGCAAGCACACCGGTCGTTCCTTCGAAACCTGTAGCGGCCTCATCGCCCTCAACCGGCTTAGCCGCTTTGGCGGCGGCCTTGCTCGGCGCGTTCATCGGCGGTTTGCTGCTGAACCTGATGCCTTGTGTGCTGCCGGTGCTGGCCATCAAAGTGCTGTCGCTCAGCAAACCCTCCATCAGCACCGCACAACGGCGCGGCATAGGCAGCGCCTACGCGGTTGGCGTGTTGCTCAGCATGTTGTCATTGGCGCTGCTGATCATGGGTTTGCGCGCCGCCGGTTCACAACTGGGCTGGGGCTTTCAACTGCAGTCGCCTTGGTTAGTGGCGGCTTTGTCGCTGTTGTTCACCTTGATCGCCTTGAATTTATGGGGTGTGATTGAGTTGCGCGGCAACTGGACCAGCGGCTTGGCCGTGCAAATCGCCCGCCACCCGCTGGCCGATGCGTTTCTCTCCGGCGTGCTGGCCGTGGTCGTGGCCGCACCTTGCACCGCGCCATTCATGGGCGCGTCTGTCGGCGTGGCATTCACTTTGCCGACCTGGCAAGGCGTGCTGATTTTTGTGGCGCTGGGCTGCGGTCTGGCCTTACCGCTCACACTCAGCGCCTGGTTGCCTGCGACGGCACGCTGGCTGCCGCGCCCCGGCGCTTGGATGCAGGTATTGCGGCAAGTGCTGGCGTTTCCCATGTTGCTCACCGTCGTCTGGCTGCTGTGGGTGTTTGCCAAACAAACCAGCACAGATGCCGCCTCGGTGTTGCTCGCCGCACTGGCATTGGTGAGTGGCCTGGCCTGGTCACTGGGTCTGGCTGGTCGCGCTGGCATTCTGATCAGCGTGGTTTTTACCGTTTGCCTGGCCGGGTTGCTGTGGTTGTCCAAGCCGGTGTTGCAAAACACGGCCAGCGCCGACAACCCGCCGACTGCGGCTGACACGCGTTGGCACGCCTGGTCGCCGCAGCGGGTGAACCAAGCCGTACAAGAGGGTCAAGCCGTGTTCATCGATTTCACCGCGGCCTGGTGTGTGACTTGCCAAGTGAATAAGCAAACCACGCTGCGCGATGAGCGGGTGTTGCAAGCGTTTGCAGATAAAAATGTACTGATGCTGCAAGCCGATTGGACCCGGCGCGATCCGGCCATTTCACAAGCATTGACGGCGCTGGGACGAAGCGGTGTGCCGGTGTATGTGTTGCAACTGCCAGGCCAACCGGCGCAAGTCTTGTCTGAGCTGCTGACACCAGACATGGTCGTCAAAGCCCTCCAGTAATTGGGGTCCGGTTCCAATTGTTTTCGGCGACGCTCGTATTTGGGGTCAGGTTCCAATTGTTTTAAGTGAAGTGTTCACGCCACGCCGGGACGGTCGCCGCTCACCGCCTTCGGCAACGCTCGCGTCGGCCCGCCCGCCATGTCGTTTATCCACTCGATTTTTTCCCCCACTGCATTTCTGCGGCTCGAAAACATTAACAACTTCGATAAAAGCAATCGTTCTAAAACAGTTACATCACTTCAGGCCGACTCGGAGGGGGTGTTTTTTTCCAGCGAAAGCGCAGAAAAAAAGCACACCGGATGGGTCGGCCAAGCGTGTCTTCAAACTTCGAGCGCAGAAAAAAAGCACACCGGATGGGTCGGCCAAGCGTGTCTTCAAACTTCGAGCGCATAAATGCCAACCAACTCCGGATGGGTCGGCCAAGCGTGCCTTAACCGTATGAGCGTCAAGCGTGCCTTCAAACGTCGAGCGCAGACAAATGGGGAATACACCCGAGACAAAGTGTCAATTTGCCCTGTCACAATAGCCCCATGACTACCCCACTACTCAACGACAGCTTCCTCAAAGCCTGCCTGCGTCAGGCCACCGACCACACCCCCGTCTGGCTGATGCGCCAGGCTGGCAGGTACCTGCCCGAATACTGCGCCACCCGCGCCAAGGCCGGCAGTTTCATGGGCTTAGCCACCAACGTGGACTACGCCACCGAAGTCACATTGCAGCCCTTGGACCGCTACGCGCTGGATGCCGCGATTTTGTTCTCCGACATCCTCACCGTGCCCGATGCCATGGGTCTGGGACTGAGCTTCGCCCAAGGCGAAGGCCCCAAGTTCGAGAAAGTCGTGCGCGATGAGGCCGCAGTGGCCGCGCTGGCTGTGCCCGACATGCACAAACTGCAATACGTGTTTGACGCTGTCACCTCGATTCGCAAAGCCTTGAACGGCCGGGTGCCGCTGATCGGCTTTTCCGGCAGCCCCTGGACGCTGGCTTGTTACATGGTCGAAGGCGGTGGCTCGGACGATTACCGTCTGGTCAAGTCGCTGATGTACAGCCGCCCCGATTTAATGCACCGCATTCTGGCCATCAACGCCGATTCGGTCGCCGCTTATTTGAATGCGCAAATCGATG
>CANNRV010000102.1 GCA_947508145.1 Comamonadaceae bacterium | reverse complement strand
TGCGCAAAGGCGTGATGGAGTTGTACATCTCCGACCACCCGCTGGATTGCCTGACATGCAGCGCCAACGGCAACTGCGAATTGCAAGACATGGCTGGCGTGACGGGTTTGCGCAATGTGCGTTATGGCGTCGGTGCACAAGCAGGCGACCACCATTGCGACATGAAGAAAGACGAGTCCAACCCTTACTTCACTTACGACCCGAGCAAATGCATTGTGTGTAACCGCTGCGTGCGTGCATGCGAAGAAACACAGGGCACGTTTGCATTGACCATTTCAGGCAGGGGCTTCGAGAGCCGCGTGTCACCCGGTCAAGACCAGCCTTTCATGGACAGCGAATGCGTGTCCTGCGGTGCTTGCGTAGAAGCCTGCCCCACTGCCACACTGCAAGAAAAATCCATCATCGAACTCGGCCAACCCGAGCACAGCCTGATCACCACCTGTGCCTATTGCGGTGTCGGTTGCGGCTTCAAGGCCGAGATGAAAGGCAACACTGTCGTGCGCATGGTGCCGTGGAAAGACGGCAAAGCCAACGAAGGCCACTCTTGCGTCAAAGGCCGTTTCGCCTGGGGCTATGCCACCCACCAGGACCGCATCACCAAGCCCATGATTCGCGCCAAGATCACCGACCCGTGGCAAGAAGTCAGCTGGGACGAGGCCATCAACCACGCAGCCTCCGAATTCAAACGCATACAAGCCAAACACGGCAAAGACGCGGTCGGCGGCATCACCTCATCGCGTTGCACCAACGAAGAAACCTATCTGGTGCAAAAACTGGTGCGTGCTGCTTTCGGCACCAACAACGTTGACACCTGTGCACGGGTTTGCCATTCACCCACTGGTTACGGATTGGGTCAAACCTTTGGCACATCGGCAGGCACACAAACTTTCAAATCCGTGGAACACGCGGATGTCTTGTTGGTCATCGGCGCCAACCCGACAGATGCACACCCGGTGTTTGCGTCACGCATGAAACGCCGTTTGCGCGAAGGTGCGAAGCTCATCGTCGCTGACCCGCGCAAGATTGATCTGGTCAGCAGCCCGCACGTCAAAGCGCAACACCATTTGGCTTTGCGCCCCGGCACCAATGTCGCGCTCATCAATTCACTGGCGCATGTGGTGGTCACCGAAGGTCTGGTGGCCAAAGACTATGTGGCCAAGCGCTGCGACGACAAGAGCTTTAACGAATGGTGTGAATTCGTTTCCAAACCGGAAAACTCACCCGAAGCATTCGAGGGCGTGACCGGTGTTCCCGCTGCCGAAGTGCGCGCTGCTGCACGCTTGTATGCCGCAGGTCCCAACTCTGCCATTTACTACGGCTTGGGCGTGACTGAGCATTCACAAGGTTCCACCATGGTCATGGGCATTGCCAATCTGGCCATGGCTTGCGGCATGGTCGGGCGCGAAGGTGTGGGTGTCAACCCACTGCGTGGCCAAAACAATGTGCAAGGAGCGTGCGACATGGGCAGCTTCCCGCACGAATTACCCGGCTACCGTCACATCTCCGATACCACCACCCGCACGCTGTTCGAAGGTGCTTGGGGCGTGACACTCAGCCCCGAGCCCGGCTTGCGCATTCCCAATATGTTTGATGCCGCCATGGACGGCTCGTTCCTCGGGCTTTATTGCCAAGGCGAAGACATTGTGCAATCTGACCCGGACACACAACACGTGGCAGCGGCCTTGTCAGCGATGGAATGCATCGTCGTGCAAGACATTTTCCTGAATGAAACCGCCAAATACGCGCATGTGTTTTTGCCGGGCTCTTCCTTCTTGGAAAAAGACGGCACCTTCACCAATGCAGAGCGTCGCATCTCCCGCGTGCGTCAGGCCATGCCGCCGATGGCTGGTTTGGCGGACTGGGAAGTCACACTCAAACTTGCCAAGGCCTTGGGCTATGAGATGCACTACGACCACCCGCAAGACATCATGAAAGAAATTGCGGCGCTGACACCGAGTTTTGCAGGTGTCAGCTACGAAAAGATTGACCAGCACACCAGCTTGCAATGGCCGTGTAACGCTGACACCGCTGAAGCAGGCGTTGACATCATGCACACCCAAGGTTTTATGCGCGGCAAAGGCAAATTCTTTCCCACTCAGTATGTGGCGACTCAAGAAAAAGTGACGCGCAAATTCCCGCTGCTGCTCACCACCGGTCGCATTCTGTCGCAGTACAACGTGGGCGCGCAAACCCGCCGCACCGACAACAACCTGTGGCACGACGAAGACCGCTTGGATATTCACCCGCATGATGCTGAAGAACGCGGCATCAAAGACCATGATTGGGTGGGCATTGAGAGCCGCGCCGGGCGCACCGTGCTGCGCGCGCGTGTGACCGAAGCCATGCAAGCCGGTGTTGTTTACACCACCTTCCACTTCCCCGAGTCAGGCGCAAACGTGATCACCACCGATGCCTCCGACTGGGCCACCAACTGCCCCGAGTACAAAGTAACAGCGGTGCAAGTCGTGGCAGTCAGCCAGCCGTCTGAATGGCAGCAAAACTACCAGCGCTTTAACAAAACCCAGTTGGATTTGCTGGCCAAAGCGCAAGCCGAAAGTTTTGAGGTGGTTGGTAAATGAACATGCTGTCGGCACCTGCATTCAGTCTGGCTGAAGAGGTGCCGGTGGCATTGGTGTTCAATGGCATTTCACACGCAGTGATGATGGCCACGCCTTTGCATTTGGAAGATTTTGCGCTTGGCTTTGCCCTGAGCGAAAGCTTGATTGATCAGGCTTCACAAATGTATGGTGTTGAAGTGATCGAGCATACGCAAGGTGTTGAGTTGCAAATTGAGATTGCCGCCCAATGCGAAGCGCGTTTGAAAGAGCGCAAACGCAGCATGGCCGGGCGCACCGGTTGCGGCTTGTGCGGCACAGACAGCCTGTCTCAGATTCAACTCACGCTGTCACAAGCCCCTGTGGTGCAAGTGGAAGTGCAAGCCATGCAACTTGCCCATGCCGGTCTGCGTGCACTGCAACCCCTCAAATTGCAAACCGGTGCCACACATGCTGCTGCTTGGGCAGATCTGCACGGTTCTATTCAACTGGTCAGAGAAGATGTGGGCAGACACAATGCCTTAGACAAGCTGATCGGTGCGATGCAAAAAACAGCTGTCCAACCGGACCAAGGCTTTATCTGTATCACCAGTCGCGCCAGTTTTGAGATGGTGCAAAAAACCATTCAAAGCGGCGCGGGCGCATTGACTGCCGTATCAGCGCCCACCCAATTGGCGGTGGATATGGCGCAAACCCACAACCTGTTACTGGCCGGACTGGTGCGCGGCGACAGTTTCACCGCGTACAGCTTTCCCGAGCGATTCACCCACACAGCGACAACTGAACAACGAGAGACTGAGACACATGGACACCCATAACCTGGTTCATATGGCCAACCAAATCGGCGAGTTTTTTTCTGCTTACCCGGACCGCAACGAAGCACTGGAAGGCATAGCCAACCATATTCGCAAATTTTGGGAACCGCGCATGCGTTTGAAGTTGATTGAATCCATGGACCAAGGACTCACCGGCGACATGTCTGATCTTGTGACGCAATCATTGACCATGCATCGCGTGTCCCTTCAACCCGTAAATCCACGCTGATCAATCCGATCTATATGTTCACAGCGTGTTAATTGCTTAAAACAACTTGCCAGTTATCTGAATCTATTTTCAGTTTGCATTGACAGACATTCACTTAATGAATGCTTTGCTACCGCTAGTTATTGCACCTTGTCTTCTTTCGAACGCAGGTGTTGAAATTCCGACATGAATCGGGAATTTAAATTGCTTAAAGCTTGGTATGTTCACTGGAGATTGACATGCCAAGCACTTTGCTCACATTTGTATTTCGAAATCACGTTTTATTTCGCAGAAGTATTCGCACAAGTGCAGCAGCACTCCTGTTGATATTGACTGCATTCACTCAATCAACTGCACACGCAGACAACAACTACTTCGGCATTCACGGGCCTAGCTACCATGACGGCGGCAATTTCAACAATGCCAATTACGGTCTGTACCTGGTGCGCAATGGTTTCACGGGCGGGTTTTACGAGAACAGCTTGAACCGCAACACCTTCTATGTAGGTTATGCATGGGAATGGGATTTACCAGTGAACCCTATTGTTGATTCGGTGTCACTGATGGGCAGCCTGGCCACTGGTTATTACACAGACCAAACGCCTTATGAATACGCCCCCATGGGCGCACTCAGTTTCAAACACAGCTTTGATTCGCAACAAGGTTTGCGGCTGTCGTATTTACCGGTCTACGGAAAGAGCGAAGCCAGTTATGTGGTGCACTTGAGTTATGAGTACACCATGAAGTAATTGAGTGAATTTATTGACTCACCAGTGCCGCACTACACAGCCACTAAAACTCGTGCAGTTTCATCGCACAGCAGCTTCATTGCCGAACCCGAATTTTTTCAACATAGCCTGCCCGCTTGGGGACTGTACAAAGGCAATGAATTTGTTCGCCGCATCGGCCTGTGCAGATGAAACGGTTTTGGCAATGGGGTACTGTATGGGCGTGCTGGTGTTCACCTGAAAAGCAGTTTTGACTTTGTCTGCCATCAACTGCGCATCGCTGGCATACACAAAACCTGCATCCACCTCTCCCCTGGAAACATAATCAAGCGCTTGTTTCACATTTTGTGTGTAGATGATTTTGTCTTTCACATCTCTCCATAAGCCTGCTTTTTCCAAACTACCCATGGCGTAATGACCAGCCGGTACGCTGGCCGGCACACCCATGGCGATGCGTTTGATGTCCTGGTTTTTCAAGTCTGACAACTGCTTCGTACCGACTGAAGACTGTAAAGGGGTGATCAATACCAATCGGTTGGTGGTGAAGATTTTGTTATCAGCGGCGTTGACCACAGATTTGGCAATGGCCTTGTCCATGGTGTCGGTGTCAGCGCTTGCAAACACATCTACCGGTGCGCCATTGATGATTTGTTGAAGCAAAGCGCCCGATGCAGCGAAATTAAAACGCAGCTTGATGTCAGGGTGCTTTGCTTCAAATTGAATGCCAATCTCTTGAAACACCTGAGTCAAACTGGCCGCAGCTGAAACAGTTAAGTCAGCAGCCCAAATGGGTTGCACGACAAGCCAAGCAAAGGCGATGAATAAATTTTTGATATTTTTCATGTTTACCTCAAGTAAAAAACGCCATGCCAGTTAATCATTGAGAGTGATGACTGGACATTGCATCAAAGCTTCCATCCGCTGAAAGTTTATTGTGTTGAATTGCCATCACACCGCAATAGATGATCGTCAAAAGTTATAACGCGCACCTATGGCGACTGTTTTACTTTTACCTTCGTAAACACCCACACTAGAAGCGCTGTCACTGCCGATCAGGTACACCGAAGTGGCTTTGTCGAAGTTATAAAAAATGCCCAGCGTGGTGTCAGAAATATTGCCATCTTTGGCCCGACCTGCGGGTGCTGTGGTGCTTGTGTCTGTTGCCACAGCTGTACTTGCATAGCTGTCAATAAAGCCTTTACCCAAACTCAGACCAACTGTGAATTTGTCAAACGGCACCTTGACCCCAAAGGTATGCGTGGTATTATTTCCTGCGTAAGTACCCGTCTGGTAACTCTTGGCATACAAATAATTCACTGCAAACTTACCGAAGTCATAGTTCACTGTCAGAAAGTCACGCTGAATCGGTGATTGAATAGCCTTCAAACTATTGGCAGCGTTGGCAGCATCCGGTGCACCGTAATACAGCAGGCCATCAGTTGTGGCTGTGGTGGATATACCCGCGTTTGATAGACCAGCAAATTTATAGCCCATCAATGCATTTTTGGTTTCGTCGTGAACCACTGAGGCTTTCAAATTGTCTGACTTGTATTTAATTGCCACGGATTGGAGCTCGGCAAAACTGTTTGCTGTCGTACCCGCCACAGTTTCTGTGGAGGCGCGTTCTGCGAAACTCTTTTGCAAATGCAATTGAAAGCCACCCAATTGCGGACTGATGTATTTGATGGAATTATTGGTGCGGTCTTGCAAGTCCAAGGAGGACACCGTACGCCACACATTGGGCTTGTATTCGACGCGAGAGTTCACATCAGTACCGTATGCCTCATAACCAGCAGTTTCTATGGTGCCTATTTGTATGGTTCCTGCAGATTCACTTTCCAAGCCGACAAACGCGGTGCGGTTTTTGGTGGGCAATAAAGTAGAAGTATCCGCATCCAATTGGATTTCAATTTGAATAAAGCCTTTAAGGCCTTCACTCAAACCACGGCTGCCTTTGAACCCTAGTCGGCTTGTTGCGCTGACAGCGGCTATGCCAGCATAGTCAGATTCGACACCCGTGTTGGGTGTCGTCAATTTTTGACTGACCAGGCCTTGATCAAGAATGCCATACAGCTTGATGCCATCAGCCACGTCGACATCAGCGAATGCGTTGCTAACAACGACCATGGCAAGAATGGCAAGACTGGTCTGTTTGAATTTCTGCACTCTAATCACCTTATAGTCTGTTTCAAAAAAAAAGAATAGCGAATCGACTTGCTATTCATATTTGGAATAGCGAATGTAGCATCATTTTTGCGATACTCGGCCATGGTTGAAAAAAACTCACACAATCTGGGGAAAGCCCTAGGTCACAGCAAAACCGACAAACGCATAGACATACTGCGCCGTTTGCAGGATGCCGGCTCCATATCTGAAGCCGCCAGACGCGCCGGTGTCAGTTACAAAGCCGCTTGGCAAGCGATAGACATACTCAGCAACCTGGCAGGCACGCCGCTGGTTGAAAAAGTGGTCGGTGGCGCAGGTGGTGGTGGCGCACAGTTGACCAAGGCGGGCAAAGAGTTACTCAAGGCCTCAACCGATTTGGAATTGGTCAAATCTCAGTTGGTCAAAAAGGCTTCAGGTAAAGCCTCGCCCGAACCCGCGACACACACCATGCTGGGCATACGCACCACCATGCGCAATCAATTCCCGGCGACAGTCACTGCGGTTTCGAAAAAAGGCAACCTGGTACGAGTTGAACTGACCACCAAAGGTGCGTCTGTGTTTTACTCAAAAATCACCGTATCCAGTGCTGAATTGTTTGACTTACATATCGGGCTGCCGGTCTTGGTATTGTTCAAAGCAACAGCAGTACAAATCAAACACACCTCCAGTGAAAAACACAAAAACGTGATCAACGGCGTGGTGATCCGCAAGGCCAGAGGGGGCGAATTGAATTTACTGGTGGAGCCCGGTGTCACCATTGTTGGCTTTAGCGAGCAAGCCACCGACTTTCAAGTCAGTGATGAAGCGATTGCCGAAATCGATGAAACAGCGGTTGT